>JAJYFW010000413.1 GCA_021785335.1 Pseudomonadota bacterium | reverse complement strand
CTTCCGCGACCTGGTGACCTTCATGGTCTCCGGCCCCGTCGTGGCGCAGGTGCTCGAGGGTGAGAACGCCGTCGCGCGCAACCGCGAGGTGATGGGTGCGACCAACCCCGCGAACGCCGCCGCCGGCACCATCCGCAAGGAGTTCGCCGAGAGCATCGAGGCCAACTCCGTGCACGGCTCCGACAGCGCGGAGAACGCCGCGATCGAGATCGCGTTCTTTTTCTCCGGCCTCGACATCGTCGGCTGAAGCTGGACGCTGAGCCTGGACTGGGACCGCGCCGCCCGCTTCACTGATCCCCCCGCAAATCGCGGGCGGATCGGGGAGCGGGCAGGATGCGGGTCTATCTCGCGGGGCCGGACGTGTTCCTGCCGGAGCCGGAACGGCGTGGCGCCGAACTGAAGGCGGTGCTCGCCGGGTTCGGGCTCACCGGTGTCTTTCCGCTCGATCCGCCGCCCTTCCCGCCCGATCCCGCCCTGCCCGAGGGCTACCGCATCGCCGCAGCGAATGAGGCGCATATTGCCTCCTGCCAGGCGCTGATCGCCAACCTCACCCCGTTCCGCGGGCCGAGCGCGGATGCCGGCACCGTGTTCGAGTTGGGCTTCGCGCGGGCGCGCGGGCTCCGGCTGTGGGGCTGGAGCAACGTCGCGACCCCGTTCGCCACCCGCACCCGCGCCTGGGCGGGCGGCGGGATGCGCGACCGCGACGGCATGGCGATCGAGGAATACTGTCCTGCCGACAACCTGATGATCGAAGGCGCCATCACGGCCGCTGGCGGGCGCGTCGAGGTGGAGAACGTGGCGCCGGCGCGGCGCTGGTCGGATCTCGCGGCGCTGCGCCGGGCGGCCCTGGCGCTCAGCCGCCTCTCGTCATAGGCACCGGCCCGAGCGCCAGCGCCACGCCCTCGTCGCCGGGCAGCGCGCCCTTGGCGAAGAGGCGGGTGACGTGGCCCATCTTGCGGCCGGGGCGTGCCTCGCGCTTGCCGTAGAGATGCGCGCACAGGCCCGGCGTGGCGAGGATCGCGGGCCACAGCGCCGCTTCCTCCGGCCCGACCAGGTTCTTCATCACCGCGTCGGCATGGCGCGTGGCCGGCGGCAGCGGCAGCCCGGCGACGGCGCGGATATGCATCTCGAACTGGCTCACCGGGCACGCGTCGATGGTCCAGTGGCCGGAGTTGTGCGGCCGCGGCGCGATCTCGTTGACCAGCACGCGGCCGTCGGCGGCGACGAACATCTCGACGGCGAGCAGGCCCACGAGGTCCAGCGCCTCCGCGACACGGCGCGCCGTGGCCTGTGCGGCGGCGGCGACCTCGGGCGCGATGCGCGCGGGAGCCAGCGTGAGGTCCAGGATCTGGTCGCGGTGACGGTTCTCCACCGTGTCGAAGCAGGAGATGGCGCCGTCCGCGCCGCGCGCGACGATCACGCTGATCTCATGGGAGAAATCGACGAAACCCTCCAGGATCAGAGGCTTGGGGTGCAATTCCTCGAAGGCTGGCGCAAAATCCTCCAGCGCGCGCAGCACCGCTTGGCCCTTGCCGTCATAGCCGAGGCGCGTCGTCTTCAGCACCGCGGGCAGGCCCAGTTCGGCCACGGCCGCCTTCAGCTCCGCGACGGAGCCGACCGGGCGCCATGGCGCAGTCGCGGCGCCGGCACGGTTGAGGAAGGTCTTTTCGGCGGCGCGGTCCTGGGAGATGCGCAGGATGGACGGCGCCGGGCGGACCGGGCGCAGCGAGCCGAGCAGGTCCAGCCCCTCGGCGCTTACGTTTTCGAACTCGAAGGTGACGACGTCCACGCTCTCGGCGAAGCGGTGCAGCGCCACCGGGTCGTCGTAGTCGCCATGAGTGGTGCCGGCGGAAACCTGGCCCGCGGGGCTGTCGGCCTCGGGCGTCAGGATATGGCAGCGCAGGCCGAGCCGCGCGGCCGCGAGGGCGGACATCCGCCCCAACTGGCCACCGCCGATGATGCCGATCGTGGCGTTGGGCGGCAGCGGGAACGGCGCCGGATCAGGCTTGCGACTCGGCATGTGGCTCGGGAAGCGAATCGGAGGGTGAATCGGGAACCGAATCGGTCTGGCGCTGGCGCCACGTGTCGAGTCGCGCCGCGAGCATGGGGTCGGAGCCGGCAAGGATGGCGGCGGCAAGGAGCGCGGCGTTGATCGCCCCGGCCTTGCCGATGGCCAGCGTTCCCACCGGCACGCCGGCCGGCATCTGCACAATGGAAAGCAATGAATCCATGCCTTTGAGGGCATGACTCTCAACCGGTACGCCAAGCACCGGCAGGCTCGTGTGCGCGGCGATCATCCCCGGCAGGTGCGCCGCCCCGCCGGCGCCGGCTATGATCACGCGGATGCCCCTGCCGCGCGCCTCGGTGGCGTAGCGCGCGAGCCTGAGCGGCGTGCGGTGCGCGGAGACGACGCGGGCTTCGTGCGGAACGCCAAGGGCGGCCAGCGTCTCGGACGCATGTTCCATGGTGGCCCAGTCGGAGCGGCTGCCCATCACCACGCCGACGAGTGGGGCGGAAGCCGGCGGGTTCACGCGATGGAATCCGGGATCAGGCGGGATTCCAGCCAGGAGATCTCGTCCTTGAGCAGCAGCTTGCGCTTCTTGAGCCGTTGCAGGTGGAGCTGGTCGGTAGGACCGAACTCCGAGAGACGCAAGATGACGGTGTCGAGGTCGCGGTGCTCGCTGCGCAGCTCATGCAGCCGGCTCAGCAGTGAATCGCGGTCGGGAAGCATGGGCAAGTGATAGGCGCTCAGCTTGCGGAATGGAACGGCAAAGCTCGCCCCCGCGCGGGCGCGGATCATGACCACGAATTTCATCGCTTTTGGCGCGACGGCGGGTCTAGCATTCTGCTGCTGTGGGCGTGATCTCGCCCCATGGGGGGCCCCAATGGCCACGCCCGCGGCGGAACAGCCGTAGGAGGTGTCATGAGCCTGCAGTCGCGCATTGAGTCCCTGCGCAGCCGTCATGCGGACCTGGAGACGCGGATCGCCGAGGAAGGCAGCCGCCCACGTCCGGATGACATGCGACTCTCGCGGCTCAAGGTCGAAAAGTTGCGACTGAAAGAGGAGATGGAACGGCTGCGCGCGAACTAGGCAGCCGTTGGAAGCCGCCGCCTCAGGCGGCTTCGTCCTCGAGCGAGGGCGGCGGCGGTTCCGGAACCGCCTCGCCCCGCTTCGTCCGCCGCTCGGAAGCGC
>JAJYFW010000412.1 GCA_021785335.1 Pseudomonadota bacterium | reverse complement strand
CGGCATGTGCGAGAGGTCTTCGTGGCCGAGACCGATGCCGAGGCCTGGCGGCGTTCGGTGGGCGGCATGATGGGGCGGATGATGGGCGAGTATTTCCTGCCCCTGCTCGCGCAGTTCGGCTTCCTGCAATACCTGAAACACGATCCCGAGGTCGCCGATTCCGATGTGACAGTGGAATATTGCGCGCGTCACAACTGGCTGATCGGCTCGCCGGCGACGGTGGCGGAGAAGATCGCGCGCCTGCAACACGAGACCGGCGGCTTCGGCACGCTGCTGGTCTTCGGCTTCGATTATGCCGACGATGCGGGGGCGTGGCATGAGTCGCTCGGGCGGCTGGCGGGGGAGGTGATGCCGCGGCTCGGCGCCGCCGCATGAGCCGGGTGCTGCATCGCGCCGGCGCCACGCCGCCCGTCGCGGTGGGCGGGGACGGGGTCTGGCTGCATCTCGCGGACGGGCGGCGCATCCTGGACGGCTCGGGCGGCGCGGCGGTCGCCTGCCTGGGGCACGGCAACGCCCGGGTCGCCGCCGCGATCGGCGCGCAGGCGGGGCGGCTCGCTTACGCGCATACCGGGTTCTTCACCTCCGAACCCGCCGAGGCGCTGGCCGAGGCGCTGGTGGGGGAGCGCCCGGGCGGGCTCGCCGCCGCCTGGTTCTGCTCCTCGGGGTCGGAGGCGACCGAGGCGGCGCTGAAGCTGGCGCGGCAGTATCACGTGGAACGTGGCGCGCCGGAGCGGACGCGGGTGATCGCGCGCCGGCAGAGCTATCACGGCAACACGCTGGGCGCGCTGGCCGCCGGCGGGAACATGGCGCGCCGGGCGCTCTATCAGCCGCTGCTGGGGGCGGCGTTCTCGCATGTCTCGCCGGCCTTCGCCTATCGGTTCCAGGACCCGGGCGAGACCGAGGCGGCGTATGTGGACCGGCTGGCCGCCGAGCTGGAGGCGGAGTTCGCCCGGCTCGGCCCGGAGCGGGTGATCGGCTTCATCGCCGAGCCGGTGGTGGGGGCGACCGCCGGCTGCGTGCCGGCGCCGGCGGGGTATTTCCGCCGCGTGCGCGAGATCTGCGACCGCCACGGGGCGCTGCTGATCCTGGACGAGGTGATGTGCGGCCTCGGCCGCTGCGGCACGCGCCATGCCTGGGAGGCGGAGGGCGTGGCGCCGGACATCCAGATCATCGCCAAGGGCATGGCCGGCGGCTACCAGCCGATCGGCGGCATCCTGATCGGCGGGCGCATCATGGCGGCGCTGGCCGCCGGGTCCGGCGCCTTCGTCCATGGGCACACCTATCAGGCGCATCCGGTGGCCTGCGCGGCGGCGCTGGAAGTGCAGCGGATCATCGCCGAGGAGGGGCTGGTGGCGCGCGCCGCCGCCATGGGCGCGGTGCTGGAGGCGGAGCTGATCGCGCGCTTCGGCAATCATCCGCACGTGGGCGATATCCGCGGCCGGGGGCTGTTCCGCGCCATCGAGCTGGTGGCCGACCGCGCCGGCCGCGCGCCCTTCGATCCCGCGCGGCGGCTGCACGAGCGGGTCAAGGCGGCGGCGCTGGCCGAGGGGTTGGCGGTCTATCCGATGGGCGGCACCATCGACGGGGTGCGCGGGGATCATGTGGTGATCGCTCCGCCCTTCATCGTGACCGAGGCGGAGATCGGGATGATCGCGGAGCGGCTGGCGCGCGCGGTGGCGGCGGCGCTGGGGCCGGCCGGCTGAGAGTGCGGGGGGACGCGCGTGGCACGTTACGAGTTCGAGACCGTCGATGTCTTCACCGACACCCGTTTCGGCGGCAACCCGCTGGCGGTGTTTCCCGATGCGCGGGGGATGGACGCGGCGACGATG
The DNA here is from genome assembly GCA_021785335.1 of Pseudomonadota bacterium. Next base: position 1,365 of record JAJYFW010000412.1, on the reverse strand, counting down.
GCGGCGCTGGCGCGCGAGTTCAACCTCTCGGAGACCAGCTTCGTGCTGCCGCCCGAGGATCCCGCGCATCGCGCGCGGGTGCGCATCTTCGGCCCGCGCGAGGAACTGCCCTTCGCCGGACATCCGAACGTGGGCACCGCCTTCGTGCTGGCGCGACGGGAGGCGGCGGCGCCGGCGCGCTACGTGTTCGAGGAGCTCGCGGGGCTGGTCGCGGTCGAGGTGCTGCGCGATGGGGCGGGGCAGGTCGGCGGGGCCCGGGTCGCGGCGCCGCTGCCGCTGCGCCTGGGGGCGGAGGTGCCGGTGGCCCTGATCGCCGCCGGCGCGGGGCTGGCGGCGGAGGATGTTCGCACGGCGGGTCATGCGCCGGTGATCGCCTCGGTGGGGACGGCGTTCGTGATCGCCGAGGTGGCGGACGCGGCGCTGGATCGCGCCGGCCCCGAGCTCGGGGCGCTGCGGGCGGCGGCGGCGCGGTTTCCCGAGGCGCCGGGGTTCAAGCTGCTGCTGCACAGCGTGCCGGCGGGGGAGGATGGGCGGCGGCGGGCGCGGATGTTCGCGCCGCTGACCGGCGTGGTGGAGGATGCGGCGACCGGCTCGGCGGCGGCGGCGCTGGCGGCGCTGCTGCTGGCGCGCGGCGGCGGCGGGGCGGTGGTGGTGGACCAAGGGGCGGCGATCGGACGGCCGAGCCGGATCGAGGCGCGCGCGACGCGCCGGGCGGACGGGGCGATCATGGCCTCGGTGGCGGGGGCGTGCGTGCCGGTGATGCGGGGGGAGGTGGCGGTCTAGGTTTATGTTTTGATAACGTAACGTTCTGGACGTGCGTCGGCTCCCGTGGCCGGCGTCACTCTCGCAACGACTACGGATCCGGCCCGAAATCGGGCGGCCGGAGGTCGGGGCCGAACCACACCGGCCGCTTGTCGTGATTGTGGCGCTTGTCGCGGGAGACCTCGCGCGCCTTTCGCATCCATGGGTCGTCGGGGAACTTCACCCATTTCGCCATGATCTCCTCATGGGTCATGGTCTTCAGACCCTCCGCGTAGTCGGCGTGGGCCTTGGCGACGTTGCTGTCGGCCACCAGGAACACCTGCGGGCGCTTCCGGCCCGGCGGGATCAGGTTGCGCTGCACCCCCAGCATCCAGGCGAGCTTGCGGATCGCCTTCGCCAGCCGCGGATCGGCGGCGATGGCGTCCTTCACCGCCTGCTCGCGCAGCTGGTCCTCCAGCGCGTGGCGGTCGCGCAGGAACTCCGGGAACAGCTTGGTCAGCCAGCGGTAATGGGTGGGCAGGCGGAGGGGCTTCTCCGGCGGCGGGGGTTCGGGCGGGGGGTCGGCGGGCGTGCCCTCGGGGTAGCTGACATACTCGCTGACCA
>JAJYFW010000411.1 GCA_021785335.1 Pseudomonadota bacterium | reverse complement strand
CGCGCGCGGGCGGGCGAAGGTGGACCGCGCCGCGGTCGTGCGGGCGCTGCTCGCGATCGGCGGCGAGGACGGGCTGATGCTGCGCCACCCCGCGATCGCCGAGATCGACGTCAACCCGGTGATCGCGCGCGGCGACGGGCTCACGGCGGTGGATGCGCGCTTCATCCTCGCGCCACCCGCGCCGGCGGCGGAGCCCGCGCCGCCCGACCCGCCCCCTGGCCCCTCCCACTGGCTCGACCCGCTGTTCGCGCCGCGCGGCATCGCGGTGTACGGTGCCTCCGGCTCCGCGGTCACCATCGCCAACACCTTCATCCGCCGGCTGCGCGACTTCGGCTATCCCGGCACGATCTATCCGATCCATCCCGGCGCGGTAGAGATCGAGGGGCTGCGCGCCTACCCTGATCTCGCGCAGGTGCCGGAGGTGGTGGACTACGCCTATATCGCGATCGGTGCCGCGAATATTCCGGGCGTGCTGGAACAGGCGGGCGGGCGCCTGAAATTCGCCCAGGTGATTTCGAGCGGCTTCGCCGAGACCGAGGGCGGGGAGACGTTGCAGAAGCGTCTCGTCGAGGCGGCTCATCGGGGCGGCGCACGGGTGCTCGGGCCCAACTGCCTCGGCCTTTACTCGCCGCGCGGCGGCGTCACCTTCCCGGTGGGCGCGCCGCGCGAGCTTGGCAGCGTCGGGGTTGTTTCGCAAAGTGGTGGGCTGGGCACGGACATCATCAAGCGCGGTCAGTGGCGGGGTGTGCGTTTCAGCGGCCTGGTGACGATCGGCAACAGCGCGGACATCACGCCGATCGACCTGCTGCGCTTCTACTTCACCGACCCCGCGACGCGCGTGATCGGCATGTATATCGAGGATATCAAGGACGGGCGTGCGTTCTTCGAGCTGCTGCGCGGCGAGGAGGCGACGAAACCGGTGGTGATCCTGCGCGGCGGGCGCTCCGAGCACGGGCGGGCGGCTGCGGCCTCCCATACCGGCGCACTGGCCGGCAGCGAGCGCCTGTGGGCAGCGCTGGCGCAGCAGACGGGGTGCGCGCTGGTGGAGACCGTCGACGCGTTCATCGATTCCCTGCTCGCACTACAATGCTTCGATCTGCGACCGGAGCGGCCGACGCTGGACGTGGTGCTGTTCGGCAACGGTGGTGGCACCTCGGTTCTGGGCACGGATTATTTCGCGGCAAAGGGGCTGCGCGTGGCGCCGTTCGGGCCGGAGGCGCGCGCGGCGCTGGACGCGCTGAAGCTGCCGCCGGGAACCAGTGTCGCCAACCCGATCGACGCGCCGGTGCGCACGCTGCAGGAGCAGGAGGGGCGGATCGCCAACGAGATCCTCGACCTCGTCTATCGCCACGCCGCGGTGGACGCGGTGGTGATGCATCTCAACCTCGCGGCCTTCAGCGGGCGTGGCGGCGTCGACCCGATCGACAACCTGTTCCAGGCCGCCGTGACGATACGGCAACGTTATCCGGGCCAGGCGCATTTCGCCGTGGTGCTGCGCTCGGATGGCTCGGGCGAGCTTGACGACCGCAAGCGGGCCTATCGCGAGCGCGCGCTCGCGGCGGGTATCCCGGCCTATGACGAGATCGCGCCGGCGGCCGACGCGCTGGCGGTGGTTCGCCATCTGGAAATGCAAATGTCCCGCCGTCGGGACGCGTAAGAAAAGGAGGCCGGACATGGCCGTCATCGACGTCAAGACCGACATCACGGGCAACGTGTGGAAGATCGTCACCAAGCCGGGCGACCGCGTGGGCGAAGACGAACCCCTGCTGATCCTGGAATCGATGAAGATGGAAATCCCGGTCTCGGCGCCCGAGGCGGGCGTGGTGAAGGAGATCCTGACCACGGAAGGCGCCACCGTCACCGAGGGCACGGTGCTGGCGCGGCTCGAGGTCTGAGTGAGGAAGGTCCTGATCGCCAATCGCGGCGAGATCGCGTGCCGGATCATCCGCAGTTGCCAGGCGCAGGGGCTGGCGACGGTCGCCGTGCATTCCGAGGCCGACGCCACGGCGCTGCATGTGCGCATGGCGGACGAGGCGCGGCCGATCGGGCCGAGTGCCGCGCGGGAAAGCTATCTCGTGCCCGACAGGATCCTCGAAGCCGCGGCGGCGAGCGGGGCCGACGCCGTGCATCCCGGCTATGGTTTTCTTTCGGAAAACGCCGCGTTCGCCGCGCGCGTGCAGGCGGCGGGGCTCGCCTGGATCGGGCCCGCCCCCGAGACCATCACGGCGATGGGCGACAAGGAACGCGCCCGCGAGACCGCGCGCGCCGCGGGCGTGCCCATCCTGCCCGGCAGCCGGCGCTTTGGGGCGGGCGACCTCGATGGCCTCGCGGACGCCGCCGCCGAAGTCGGCTTTCCGCTGCTGGTGAAGGCGGCCGCGGGTGGCGGCGGCATCGGCATGCGACGGGTGGACGGGCCGGAGGCGCTGGCGGAGGTGGCCCGGGCCACCCAGTCCATGGCGGAGAAATCCTTCCGCGACGGCACGATCTATCTCGAGCGCTACGTACCGGTCGCGCGGCATGTCGAGGTGCAGGTCTTCGGCTTCGGCAACGGCGAGGCGGTGCATCTGCACGAGCGCGACTGCTCGCTGCAGCGGCGCTTTCAGAAAGTGGTGGAGGAGACGCCGGCGCCGGGCCTGCCGCCCGGGGTGCGCGCCGCGATGGCGGAGGCCGCCGTGCGGCTTTGCCAGGCGCAACGCTACAGCGGTGCCGGCACGATCGAGTTCATCGTCGATGCGGAGAGCTTCGCCTTCTACTTCCTTGAGATGAACACGCGCATCCAGGTGGAGCATCCGGTGACCGAGATGACCACCGGCGTCGATCTCGTGGGCATGCAGATCGATCTCGCCCGCGGCACGCTCGCGCCATTTGGGCAGGAGCGCATCGCGCCGAGCGGCGTCGCGATCGAGTGCCGGCTTTACGCGGAGAACCCGGCGCGCAACTTCATGCCCTCGCCCGGGCGGCTGGAACGGTTCCGCCTGCCCGATCCGGCGCCGCACCTGCGCGTCGACACCGGCTTCGTCGAGGGCGACACCATCACCGTCTTCTACGACCCCATGATCGCCAAGGTGATCTGCCATGGCACGAGCCGCGCCGAGGCGCTGGCGGCGATGCGCGAGGCGCTGGACGCGACCGAGGTCGCCGGCGTGCAGTGCAATCTCGGCTTCCTGCGGCAGGTGATGCGCCATGCGGCCTATG
>JAJYFW010000410.1 GCA_021785335.1 Pseudomonadota bacterium | reverse complement strand
TGGCCCGCGGCCTCGGCGGCGGCGCGGGCCTGGTCCTGGGCCTCGGCGGAGGCGCGGGCCTGATCGGCGGAAGCGGCGGCAAAGGCGGCGTCAAGCAGCCTGCCCTCGCGAGCCTGGCGCGCCTCGGCGGCGCGCAGGGCGGGCTCCGCTGCCGCGAGTTGCTTCTCCACCGCGGCAAGTTGCGCCTGGCGACGGCGCAGCGAGGCCGCCTCGCGCTCCAGCGTCACCGCGATGCCGCGCAGCAGGATCGCGCCGCGCACCGCCTCCTCCGGAGTGCCGGGGGCGGCGAGCAGGGTGGCCGCGGGCGCGAGCGAGAGACGCTCCATCGCCGGCAGCAGCGGGCGCAGGCGCTGGGCGCGCAGCCTTATGTCGGCCTCCGCGGCCTGGCGCGCGGCGGCGAGCTGGGCAATGTGGGTGGCAAGGAGCTGGCTCTGCTCCTCCGCGGCACGCAGGCCGCGCGCGGCCTTCGCGCGCTGCGCGTCCAGCGCGCGGGCGCGGGCGGCAGCGGCAGCGGCACGGGCATTGGCCTGCCGCTCCTGGGCTAGATGCGCCTGCCGCGCCGCCTCGACCGCGCGCAGTTGGGCCGGTGTCGCCGAACCCACGGGCGGAACCACGAGCGGGGGCGCTGGCGGAATGGGCAGCGACGCCCCGAGCGCGGGCGAGATCAGGCGCGGAACCGGGGGCGGAAGCGGCAGCGGCGGCCGCGCGGCAAGGGCCGGCGGCGTCGTGAGCAGCAAGACCGCGAGAAGGATGCGCCTCACACGAGGGAGCGCCCGGTCATCTCGGACGGCTGAGCGAGGCCAAGGAGCTTGAGCAGCGTCGGCGCCACGTCGGCGAGGCGACCGTCGCGCAACACGGCGCCCGGCTTGCCCGCGAGCAGCACCGGCACGCGGTTGGTGGTATGGGCGGTGTGCGGGCCGCCGGTCGCGGGGTCGTGCATCTGCTCGCAATTGCCGTGGTCGGCGGTAACGAGCAGCGCGCCGCCGGCCGCCGCGACGGCGTCCGCGATACGGCCGAGCTGCGCGTCCACGGTCTCGACCGCCTTGATCGCGGCGGCGATCACGCCGGTGTGGCCGACCATGTCGGGGTTGGCGAAGTTCAGCACGATGAGGTTGAACTTGCCGGACCCGATCGCGGCGACGGCAGCGTCGGCGAGCGGGACGGCGGACATTTCGGGCTGCAGATCGTAGGTCGCGACCTTCGGCGAGGGGACGAGGATACGTTCCTCCCCCGGAAAGGTCTCCTCGCGCCCGCCATTGAGGAAGTAGGTGACGTGCGGGTACTTCTCCGTCTCCGCCATGCGCAGCTGGGTGAAGCCGGCGGCAGCGACGACCTCGCCCAGGAGGTTCGCCATCGATTGCGGCGGGAACAGGCTGGGCATCAGCTTCGCCAGCGTGTCCGAGTAGCGCGTCATGCCGAGCGCGGCGGCGAATGGGACGCGCTCGCGCGGGAACCCCTCGAAGCCGGGGTCCAGCAGGGCGGCAAGGATTTCGCGCACGCGGTCGGCGCGGAAGTTGAAGCAAAGGATGCCGTCACCCGCGCGCATGCCGCGATAGGCGCCGATGACGGCAGGGGGGACGAACTCGTCGGTATGGCCGGCTTCGTGGGCCGCCTTGATCGCGGCCTGGGCGTCCGGCGCGTGCTCACCTTCGGCGCTGGCCATTGCCGCGTAGGCGCGCTGGACGCGGTCCCAGCGCTTGTCGCGATCCATGGCGAAGTAGCGGCCGATGACGGTGGCAACGGACGCGCCCTCGGGGAGGCCCGCGGTGAGGCTGGCCACGTAACCGGGCGACGAACTCGGCGGCGCGTCACGGCCGTCGAGGAAAGCGTGGAGAGCCACCGGAATGCCTTGAGCTGTCAGAAGTCTCGCCAGCGCCACGGCATGGTCCTGGTGCGAATGCACGCCACCTGGGGAGACGAGGCCCATGAGGTGCGCGGTGCCGCCGGAGGCGCGCAGGGCGGCGATGAAGGCGGCGAGCTCCTTGCTCGCGGCGAGCGTTCCATCGCCGATGGCGGCGTCGATGCGAGGCAGGTCCTGCATCACCACGCGGCCGGCGCCGATGTTCATGTGGCCGACCTCAGAATTGCCCATCTGCCCGGCGGGCAGGCCGACATCGAGGCCGTGCGTGGTGAGGAGGGCGTGGGGCGCCGAGGCCCAGAGCCGATCGAAATTGGGCGTGCGGGCGCTGGTCACGGCGTTGTCAGGCGCCCTTTCGCGGCAGCCCCAGCCGTCCAGCACGACAAGCATTGCAAAGGGTTTCGACGTCATGCTCGGGTTCCGTGCGAGAGAATCTCCTACAGGGTGCGGGCGTGGCGGTTCAACCGCCGCAATTCAGAGGCCGAACGTCCCGGCGGCAGAACGGCGCTAGTCGCGGTGATATGGGTGGTTGGTGGCGATCGCCTGCGCGCGCCAGAGCTGCTCGGCGAGCATGACGCGGGCGAGAAGATGCGGCCAGGTCTGAGGGCCGAACGCCAGCGTGGCGCCGGCGCGCGCGAGGATCGCCGGATCGAGCCCCTCGGCGCCGCCGATGACGAAGGCGAGGCTGCCGCGGGTGCGCCAGGCGGCGAGGCGGCGGGCGAAGCTGGGGGAGTCGAGGCACTCGCCGCCGCGATCGAGGGCGATAAGAAAGGCGCGAGCGGGGATCGCGGCGAGGATCGCCTCGGCCTCGCGGCGGCGGCGCTCCGCTTGCGTGCCGCGTGCCTCCGGCAGTTCGGCGAGCGTGAGCCTGGGGCGCAGGCGGCCGGCGTACTGCGCGTAGAGCGCGGCTTCCGGCCCGGTGCCGGCGCGGCCGACGGCGACGAGCAGCTCAGTCAGCGGAATCCGGCACCTGGTCCAGTTCCGGGCCCCACATGCGCTCCAGCGCGTAGAGGCTGCGCGCCTCCGGCTTGAACAGGTGGACGACGATGTCGCCGGCGTCGATCAACACCCAGTCCGAGCCGCCAGCGCCCTCGATCTGCACGCGCCTGAGCCCGGCCTTCGAAAGCTTTTCCTCCAGGTGTTGGGCGATGGCGGCGATCTGGCGGTCGGCAATGCCGGTGGCGATGATCATGCGGTCGGCGAAGGCGGCGCGGCCCGAGACGTCGAGCGAAACGATTGCCTCCGCCTTGTCGTCCTCGAGGCTGGCGAGGATGAGCTTTTCCAGCTTCTCGAGGCGGGAGGGTTCAGCCGGCTTCGGCTTCGGGGCGGCCGGCTTACGC
>JAJYFW010000409.1 GCA_021785335.1 Pseudomonadota bacterium | reverse complement strand
GCTGCCCAAGGCGAGGCTGGAGCCGGTGCTGGCGGAGATGCGCGCGCTGCGCTGGGTGAAATGCGCCGAGGAACTGGCGCTGATGCGCGAGATCGCCGCGCTCTCGGACTGGGTGCAGGACCGCTACCGCGAGGCGATCCGCCCCGGACGCATGGTGATGGAGATGGACATGGCGATGGCCGCGCTGATGGCCGAGGAAGGCGGGCGCCGCTTCCCCGGCGAGCACCTCGAGATCATGCGCTGCTGGACGCTCTCCGGCCCCGCCTCCGCCGCACCGCACGGCGACGGCAAGCAGGCCGGGGCACGCATCGAGGACGGGCACGGCATGGTCAACATCGTCATCCCGCGCGTGAACGGGCTGGTGGTGGAGAACGAGCGCACCTGGTTCTGCGGCAAGCCCACGCCGGAGCAGCAGCGCCTGTTCGAGACCGCGACGGCGGCGAACGAGGCAGCCGCCGCGGCGGCGGTCGCGGGGCGGCCCGTCTCCGGCATCGACGCCGCGGCGCAGGCGGTGATCGAGCGCGCGGGCCTCGGCGAGTACATCCTGCACCGCACCGGCCACGGCATCGGCGTGCTCGGCCACGAGTTCCCCGAGGACATGGCGTTCAACAACCGCAAGCTGCTCGCCGGCGAGGTCTATTCCGCGGAACCCGGGCTCTACGTCTTCGGGCTCGGCGGCTTCCGCCACGACGACACGGTGGTGGTGGGCGAGGTGGCGGAGGTGCTGACGAAGGCGCCCAAGGACCTGCGCAGCCAGACGATCCTCTGAGGCCGGAGCGCCGCCCCGGCCGGCACGCCGCGCCGTTATCGTGACGTAACGAGGCAGGATCCGCGCGCCATGGCCGGCCCGCCCAGCGCTCTGCGGTTGTGACGCGGTCATGTCCGTCCTATCGTCCCGGCCGCCGCGTGGTGGACCGGGGTGGAGGGCGCTCGTGTGAGCGAAGAGCCGGAGCGCAAGCTGGTTGCGATCCTTGCCGCCGCCATGGCCGGGTTCTCGCGCCCGCCCGAGCGCGAGGAGGCCGGCATGCCCGCCCGGCTGGAACAGGCGCGGCGCGGCGTCATCGACCCCGCCATCGCCATGCATCGCGGCCGCATCTTCAAGGTGATCGGCAGCGGCATCCTGGCCGAGTTCCCGAGCGCGGTGCTGGCCCTGCGCGCGGCGGTCGGCATCCAGACGGAGCTTGCCGCGCGCAACCGCGCCGTGGCGGCGGAGGACGGCGTGGTGCTGCGCATCGGCGTGCACCAGGGCGAGGCGGTGGTCGCCGGCGGCGACCTGCTCGGCGACGGCGTGATCACCGCGGCCCGGATCGTGCCGCTCGCGCCGCCAGGGGGTATCTGCGTCTCGGCCAGGGTCCACGAGGACTCGACCGGCAAGCTGCCGCTCGGGTTCGACGACCTCGGCGAGCACACGCTGAGGGACATCGCGCGCCCCGTGCGGGTGCTGCGCGTGCTGCTGCACGGCGAGCCGCCGCCCGCGCCTGCCGCGCCGGCGGCGGAACGAACCCCGCCGCGCGCCGGGGATGGCGAGCGCACGTTCCTCGGCCGGGCGCCGCCGCCGGCCCTGCATGTGCTGGTGGTGTCCTCGCCGGGCCGCGCCGAACGCCGCGTGCCGCTGGACAACCTGCCCTTCGTGATCGGGCGTCAGCCGCCCTGCGGGCTGCTGCTCGACGGTCGCGAGGTCTCCCGGCGGCATTGCCAGATCCATGTCGCCGACGGCCACGCCGTGGTGACCGACCTCGCCTCGACGAACGGCACGTTCGTGGACGGGCAGCGGATCGCCGCGCCGACGCGGCTGCTACCGGGGATGCGGATCGGGCTCGGCGCGCACGCGCTGCTCTACGAGTTCCAGGAGCCGGGTGCCGATCCGGAGGCGACCGGCATCGCGCCCGGCGCGGGGTGAGCGGCGGGGCTGAGCGGCGCGGGCGGGCACCTCCCATGCGGGGCCGGGGCTTGCCAGGCTGCCGCGCCATGCGCTGCGATGACGGATCAGGCTGAGCTTGGCGTCACCCGGCCCCGCCGTTCCGGTACCGGGCCATCGCAACAGGAGGCCACGATGTCCGCATCCTCGCTTTCCCAGGCCACCGCCGGACGGTTCCGGTGGGCGCTCGCGATCGGTGTGATCCTGCCGATCACCTTCGTGATGTCGCTCGACCGCACCGTGATCGTGGTGGCGGCGCCGACGATCCAGAAGGAGTACGGGTTCAGCCTGGTGCAGATGTCGCTGATCCTGACCAGCTTCTCCTGGACCTACGCGTTCCTGCAGGTGCCGGCGGGGTGGCTCGCGGAGCGCATCGGGCCGCGGCGCGCGCTGTACTGGGCCAACGCGCTGTGGTCGCTGCTGACGGCCGCGACGCCGCTCGGGTTTTCCATCACGTCCTTCGTCGGCATCCGCATGCTGCTCGGCGCGGGGCAAGCGGCGGACTGGCCGGCCTCCATCCTCGCCCTCAAGCGCTGGTTCCCCAGGCAGGAGCGCAGCGGCGCCAACTCGGTGCTGCTCGGCGGGCTCTATCTCGGCCCGATCGTCGCGGCACCGCTCACGGTCGCGATCATCGCGGCGTTCGGCTGGCGCGCGGCGTTCTATCTGTGCGGGCTGCTGGGGCTGCTGCTGGGCTTCGTCTGGTGGAAGAGCTTCCGCGACGACCCGGACACGCATCCGCGCGTGTCCGCTTCCGAGGCGGCGCTGATCGCGGCGGGGCAGACGCCGGAGCCGCGGCCGGCGCGCGGCGCCTTCGCTCGCTGCCTCGGCAATGTGCGGTTCTGGGCGATCGGGCTGCAGTATTTCTGCCTGATCCTGATCCAGAGCTTCTTCACCGCCTGGCTGCCGACCTATCTCGTGCAGGTGCGGCATTTCAAGCTGGCCTCGCTGGGCTATGGCGCGTCGCTGCCGTGGGTGGCGCTGTTCGTCATGGTGTTCGTGACCGGGCGGCTTTCGGATATGGTGCTGCGCCGGACGGGCTCGGTCTGGGCCGCGCGGGTGCCGTTCGCGATCGGCGGCTTCATCGTCAGCGCCGCGGCGCTGATCGCCGCCTCGCGCACGCCGAGCATTCCACTGATGATGACGCTGCTCTGCGTGTCGCTCGGCGCGATCGGGCTGGTGCAGGTCTCGATCTGGTCGGCCTGCCAGGACCTCGGGCGCGGGGCGACGGGCATCGTCAGCGGCTGGACCAATTTCCTCGGCAACGCCTCGGGCTTCGTCGGG
>JAJYFW010000408.1 GCA_021785335.1 Pseudomonadota bacterium | reverse complement strand
CATGACCTCCGCGAAGAACGCATCCAACGGCGCACGCAATTCCGCGAGAGCGGCCATGGCGCCAGTAAAGTTCTGTTCCGTCAGCGCCGCGGGCACGGTCTCTCGCGCGGCGGCGGCGGCGCGGTCAAGCACCTGCTCGCTCGCAAGCCTCAGCAGGTCCGATGCGACCGCTTCGTCATGCGGACCGTCCTTGGTTTCCTCGATCCGCAGGATGTTGGCGGCGCGGCGATAGCCCGCCAGCAGGTTCGCCCCCTCCTCCGTTGCGAGCACGCTCGCCACCGCATCGGTGCGCGCGAGGAGGCGGACGAGGTCGTCGTCGAGACCGGCGCCGAGCACCGCGGCCAGAACGTCGTGACGCGCGCCCTCCGCGCGAAGCTGCACGCGCAGGCGCTCGGCGATGAAGGCAAGAACCTCCTCCACGACACCCGGGCTCGCCAATTCCGCATAGCCCGTGGCGGCAGCGCCGAGGATGGGACGCAGGGCGAGGCGCAGCTCGCCCTCGCGCAGGATGCGGATGACGCCGAGCGCCGCGCGGCGCAGCGCGAACGGGTCGCCGGCGCCGGTGGGTTTCTCGCCGACGGCAAAGAACCCGACCAGCGTGTCGAGCTTGTCCGCCAGCGCCACGGCGGCAGCGAGCGGGTCCGTGGGCGGCGCCTCGTTGGGGCCGCGCGGCGCGTAATGGAACCGAATCGCAGCCGCCACGCCGGGCGCCTCGCCGTCATGCGCCGCGTAGTAGCCGCCCATCACGCCCTGGAGTTCCGGGAACTCGCCCACCATGCCACTGGCGAGATCGGCCTTGCAGAGAATGCCGGCGCGGCGGGCGAGATTGGCGTCGGCCCCGAGCGCCGCCGCGATAGTTCCGGCAAGTGCGGCGATGCGCCTGGCGCGCGCGCCCTGGCTGCCGAGCCTGGCGTGGAAGGTCACGCTGTCGAGCGCCGGCAGGCGATCGGCAAGCTTCGTGCGGCGGTCGAGATCCCAGAAATGCCGCGCATCGGCGAAGCGGGCGCGCAGCACGCGCTCGTTGCCCGCGACGATCGCCCTGCCGCCGTCGTCCGGCACCACGTTTGCGACGAAGGCGAAACGGTCGGCGGCGGTGCCGTCCGCACGGCGCAGCGCGAAGTAACGCTGGTTCACGCGCATCGAGACCTGCATCACCTCCGGTGGCAGGTCCATGTACGCGGTGTCGATGCGCCCGAGCATCGGCACCGGCCATTCGACAAGGCCCGCGACCTCGTCGAGCAGGCCCGGGTCGTCCACCACCGCCAGGTTCCCGGCGGCGGCGAGTTGTCCGACGCCGTCCTTGATGAGGCGCTTGCGCTCGTCCGCGTCGGCGATCACGAAACGCTTGCGCAGTTCCTCCACCCATGGTGCGGCGCCGGTGACGGGGAAGTCGCCGGGGGCGAGGAACCGATGCCCCTCCGAAACATTGCCGGAAGCGAGGCCGTGGCCGTCGTCCTCGCCCTGGCGCAGGTCGAAGGCCACGACCGCGCCGTCGAGCAGGCAAGTGATGCGGCGCAGCGGGCGCACCCAGACGAACTGGCTGCTGCCACCCCAGCGCATGGATTTCGGCCAGGGGAAGCGGCGCAGCAGATCGGGCAGCGCAGCAGCGATCAGGGCCGCGGCGGGGCGTGCGGGGAGGCTGCGGGCGAGCACCAGGAACCCGTTTTCCTCGCGCAGGTCCTCGCGCGCCGCGCCGTGCTTGCGCAGGAAGCCTTCCACCGCCTGCGGCGGCGCCGAGGCGCGGGGTCCGCGTTCGGACTGCGTGCTCGCCGGGACTTCCGCCGCGATGCTTGCCGCCAGCGCGATGCGGCGCGGGCCGTACCAGGTGCGGACGCCGGAGGGCTTCAGGTCGGCGAAGGCGGCGGTGACGAGGCGCGCGAGATCAGCGGCGCCGCCGGCCTGCATGCGCGCGGGGATCTCCTCGCCGAAGAGTTCGATGAACAACTCCGGCATCAGGGCGTTTCCTCGCCGGCGACCCAGGCTTCGCAACACGCCTTCGCCAGCGCGCGCACGCGCCCGATATAGGCAGCGCGTTCCGCGACCGAAATCACGCCGCGCGCGTCCAGCAGGTTGAACAGGTGACTCGCCTTGATGCACTGGTCGTAGGCGGGCAGCGCCAGCTTCTCGCGCAGCAGCGCGGCGCACTCGGCCTCGGCGTCCTGAAAGTGCCGCGCCAGCATCGCGGTGTCCGCGTGTTCGAAGTTGTGCGCGGAGTATTCGCGTTCGGCGCGCAGGAAGACATCGCCGTAAGTGACGCCGCGGCCGTTGAAGTCGAGGTCAAAGACCCGCTCCACGTCCTGCACATACATCGCGAGCCGCTCCAGCCCGTAGGTCATCTCGAAGCTCGGCAGCACGACCGGGATGCCGCCGACCTGCTGGAAATAGGTGAACTGGCCGACCTCCATCCCGTCGCACCAGACCTCCCAGCCGAGGCCCCAGGCGCCGAGCGTGGGGCTCTCCCAGTCATCCTCGACGAAGCGGAAATCGTGCCGGCGCGGATCCAGCCCCAGTTCGCGGTAGCTGGCGAGCAGCATGTCCTGCGCCGCCTCCGGCGAGGGCTTCATGATGACCTGGTACTGGTAATAGTGCTGCAGGCGGTTCGGGTTCTCGCCGTAGCGCCCGTCCGAGGGCCGGCGGCTGGGCTGGACATAGGCGGCCGCCCAGGGGCGTGGTCCGAGGGCGCGCAGCGTCGTCGCCGGGTGGAAGGTGCCGGCGCCCATCTCCACGTCGTACGGCTGCAGAATGACGCAGCCCTGGCGCGACCAGAAATCGTGCAGCCGCAGAATGAGGTCCTGGAACGAGGGGCCGGCCATGGTCGCTCGCGCTGATTCCCTGATGTGCCGCGTTCTTGACGCGGTGCAACACGCGGAGCAAGCCCCCCGGTGGGCTGATCGGGGGCTGACGGGAGGCTGCGATGGCGGTGGACGGGCTCGACGACGCGGCGGTCGCCGCGATCCTCGCACAGACGAAGCGGATCGCGCTGGTCGGCGCCTCCGCCAACCCGGACCGGCCGGCGAACCATGTTCAGGCCTGGCTGCAGGAGCGCGGCTACGAGGTGACGCCGGTGAATCCGGGGCTCGCGGGGCAGACGCTGCTGGGGCGGCAGGTGGTGGCGAGCCTCGCGGAAGCGGCACCGCTCGAGATGGTGGACGTGTTCCGCAACCCCAGGCAGGTGCCGCCGATCGTGGACGAGGCAATCCGGCTCGGCGC
>JAJYFW010000407.1 GCA_021785335.1 Pseudomonadota bacterium | reverse complement strand
CCAGACGGCCGGGGACCCGCACGATACGGAGTACCGTTCCTGGCCACCTGCCACGGAGCCGTACTCGCAACCTGACGAGAGTATGGGGTCCATGCCCGTGTTCCAACCCGTATCCAGTGGCCAGGCGGCGGGCGATAGCCCCGCCCGCGCGGCGCTGGGCCAATTCCATTGCCGGCGGCGCGCTGATCGCGCGGCCTGGCCGGCCCACCGGAGATTCGCTTCTAATGACCAAACGTATCCTGATCGACTCCACCCACGCGGAAGAGACGCGGGTGGTGCTCCTCGACGGCCACAAGGTTGAGGATTACGACGTCGAGACCGCGAGCAAGCGGCAGCTCAAGGGAAACATCTATCTCGCCAAGGTCGTCCGCGTAGAGCCGAGCCTGCAGGCCGCCTTCATCGAGTACGGCGGCGGGCGGCACGGGTTCCTGGCCTTCGGCGAAATCCATCCCGACTACTACCAGATCCCCATCTCCGACCGCGAGAAGCTGCTGGCGTTGCAGGCCGAGGCTGCGCGCGAGGAGGAGGAGGAGGAAGAGGCCGAGCCGCTGGCGATGGCGCGGCCGGAGCGGGCCGCGTTCGACGAGGGTACGGTCGACGAAGCGGAGGCGCGGGCCGAGGAGATGGGTGCCGCCGAGGTCGCCCCCGAGAGCGTGGCGCAGCCCGAGGCAGGCGAGCCCGCCGGAAGCGGCGTGCCGGCGACGGCGGCAGCGACCGAGGTGGGAGCGAGCGAAGCCGCGGCGGCGGCCGAACTTGAGACGGCCCCGCGCCCCGGCAGGGTGCGCGAGACCGAAGCCGTGGAGTTCGGGACGGGCGAGGCTGAGGCGCATGCCGCGTTTGCGGCGGGCGAGGAGCACGGCGCCGAGGACGAGACCTCCGCCGAGACGCCGGAGGAGCCCTCCGACGAGAACGGGGTGGAGGAAGGCGAGACCGAGACGGCTCCGCCCGAGACGCTCGGCGGCGCGGGCGACACGTTCGAGGGCAACGGCGCCGACGAGGCACGTCTGCGGGCGCGGCGCGCGGCGAGCTTCCTGCGCAACTACCGCATCCAGGAAGTGATCAAGCGCCGGCAGATCCTGCTGGTGCAGGTGGTCAAGGAGGAGCGCGGCAACAAGGGCGCGGCGCTGACCACGTATATTTCGCTCGCGGGACGGTTCTGCGTGCTGATGCCGAACTCGCCGCGCGGGGGTGGCATCTCGCGCAAGATCACCTCCGCGGCCGACCGTCGGCGGCTCAAGGAGATCACCTCGGAACTGCAGATCCCGGACGGGATGGGGCTGATTGTCCGCACCGCCGGCGCCAACCGGCCGAAGCCCGAGATCGTGCGCGACTGCGAGTATCTGATGCGGCTGTGGGACGACATCCGCGAGCTGACGCTGCGCTCCGTGGCCCCGGCGCTGATCTACGAGGAAGCGAACCTCATCAAGCGCACCATCCGCGACCTCTATACGCGCGACATCGAGGACGTGGTGGTCGATGGCGAGACCGGCTGGAAGGCGGCGCACGAGTTCATGCGCATGCTGATGCCCACGCACGCGAAGAAGGTGGTGCTGTGGCAGGGTGCGACGCCGCTGTTCGCACACCACCATGTCGAGGCGCAGCTCGACGCGATGCTGGTGCCGAGCGTGCCGCTGCGCTCCGGCGGCTCGCTGGTGATCAACCAGGCCGAGGCGCTGGTGGCGATCGACGTGAACTCCGGGCGCGCGACGCGCGAGCGCGGCATCGAGGAGACGGCGCTCAAGACCAATCTTGAGGCCGCCGACGAGGTGGCGCGGCAACTGCGGCTGCGCGACCTCGCAGGGCTGATCGTCATCGACTTCATCGACATGGAGAACCGGCGCAACAACCATGCCGTCGAGCGCCGGCTGAAAGAGGCGCTGAAGAACGACCGGGCGCGCATCCAGGTCGGCTCGATCAGCCATTTCGGGCTCCTGGAAATGAGCCGTCAGCGGCTGCGCCCGTCCCTCGCGGAGAGCAGCTTCGTGGCCTGCCCGCATTGCGGCGGCACCGGGCATGTGCGCGGCACCGAGAGCAGCGCGATCCATGTGCTGCGGGCGATCGAGGAAGAGGCGGCGAAGGGGCGGGCGAGCGCCATCACCGTGTATGTGGCGCCGGACATCGCGCTCTACCTCTTCAACCACAAGCGCACGCGCATCGCCGAGATCGAGCAGCGCAGCGGGATTTCGGTGGGCTTCGCCGCGGACCCCGCGCTCATTCCGCCGGCGGTGCGGATCGAGCGGGTGCGGGCGCGAGCCGAGGGGGCGCCCGCGCCGGTGGCGCCGCAGCCAAGGGAAGTGCCGGCCGAGGTGCCCCATGCCGCGGCAGCGGTTGCCGCGGCGATCGCGGAAGAGATCGAGGCGGTCGAAGGGGCGGAAGCCGAGGAGGGCGCCGAGGCCGTTGCGGCCGCCGAGGGTTCCGAGGGCGACCGGCGTCGCCGCCGGCGCCGGCGCCGGCGCGGCGGGCGGCGCGAGGAGGGCGAGGCCGCGGCGGAGGGCATTGCCGAGACCGAGGCCGAAGCCGCGCCTGGGGCGGTGGAAGGCGAGGCAGCCGGCGAGACGGTGGTCGACCTGTCGCGAACCGAGCAGCCCGAAGTCGCGGCGGTTCCCGAGGAGGAAGCGCCACGGGCGCGCCGGCGTGGCCGGCGCGGCGGCAGGCGGCGGCGGCGCGACGGGCAGCCGATCGCGCCCATGACCGAGGAAGCCGAGGGCGGCGAGGCGGTGGAGGCCGAGGAGGAGGCGCAGGCGGCACCCGCCTATGTCGCGCCAGCCTATGTCGGGCCGACGCCAGCTGATCCGTTTGCGGGCCAGGGGCTCGATATTTTCGACCTGATGGAGCGCGCCGAGGAGGCGCAACTGGCTGCGCCCCCTCCCCCGCCCACGCGTCCGCGCGCCGGCGAGGTGGTGGTGGAGGCAGCCGCCGAGGAACCGGCCGCGCGGCCGGCGGCGATGCAGGGCGAGGTGGAGGCCGGCGCGCCGGTGGAACCCTCCGGCATCGAGGTGCCGGCGCCCGAGGCCCCTCCGCCGTCGGAAGCCGCGGCTTCACAGGCCGCCGTGACGGCGGCGGAAGGCACGGAGGAGGCAGCGCCGTCGCCGGTGTCGCCGCCGATCGATGTCGATGCGGTGCCGGTCGCACCAGGGACGCGCAAGCGCGGCTGGTGGAAGAAATAGCCTCTTCGTAACGTTACGCTTACGTCGCTGGGCGCGGGGAGGGACGCGATTTGGT
>JAJYFW010000406.1 GCA_021785335.1 Pseudomonadota bacterium | reverse complement strand
GGAGCCGATGAGCGAGAAGCCAGTGGTTGATCCAATCTCCTGGCCGGAAGCGGAATACAAACCCGCCGAGCTTCCGGAGCATGCGGGCAATCCGCTCATCGAGGAAGTCCACGTGGTGGGCGGCATAGGCGCGCAGCGCCGGACGCTCCACCAGCGCCCAGGCGAGCGTCGCCAGCCCCAGCGTCAGCGTCGTCGTCATGAGCACGTACAGCACCGGATGGTCGAGCGGCAACACCGCCAGCCGACGCCACAGCGTCGCCTGCATCGTCTCCACCAATGCGAACGACATGTAGTAGGAATACGACACTTCGCCGAGCCACCGCAGCGCCGGGATGCGCCCGAGCAGCTCGCTCCGGCCCTGCTCGCCGGCCAGCATCAGCCCGAGCAGCATCAGCCACATCGCAACGATCGTGAGCACCTCCGCCGCCGCCACCGCGGCAGCGACGAAGCCCACGCCACCGACAAGCGCAACCGCATGGCCGTTCAACCAGCGCGGCAGCAGCGGCAGCAGCGGCAGGATCGCCATTCCGGCGATGAACTCAGGAAAGAACCGGATCAGGCCGCCGTCGTAGGTCAGCGACAGCCCCTGCGCATGTCCGATCACGCGGGCCGCGATCACGCCGAGCAATGTGAGTGGCAGCACGACCGCAACGCCGATACCGTTCTGGCCGCGCAGCAGCGTCCACAGGAAGGGAAACAGGAGATAGCCTGCCCACTCCGCGCTGATCGACCAGGACGGGTAGTTCCAGGCCCAGCGGTCGCTGAATCCCCAGGCATGCACCAGCGCAAGATGGCTCACCAGCTCGCCGAGGCCGAAGCGATCCGGCTGCCGCGGATGCACCTCCAGCGCCCAGGCGCTGGCGACCAGCAAGGCCAGCGCGACGATCATCGCGAGGTGCACCGGATAGATGCGCGCGAGCCGCTTGCCCCAGAAGCTTCGTGCCTCGGCGAAGCCCGGCGTCAGATCAGGATGCGCGTAGGCGAGGATCATGCCGGAAAGAATGAAGAAGCCATCGACACCGAGATTGCCGCGTTGCACGAAGGCGCCGGCCACGCCGAGCGACGGAGCGTAGCGCGCCTCCAGGTTCAGATGGTACGTAAACACCCACGCCGCGAAGATCGCGCGGCAGCACGTGAGGTCTGAGAGATGCTTCATCGTTCGACGGAATTACCCAATTGCAACGCTCACGTCACGCTTCGCCAGGGGGAACGAGCCGCACCGTCCGGCAAGGCTAGCGCGGATATACGCCGCACGATCCTCACGGTATTCGTCGCTCTTGCGCTTTTGATCGCCATTTCCGCGCGGGCGCAGGATTATCCCGCTGCGGGGGCGACGGGAACGCAATCGCCGGTGCCGTCAGCGGACGGAACGCGGCAGCGCATGGTCGGACCGCATTTCGATGCACAGGGGAAATACGTGCCGCCACACTACGAAGCAAACAAGAAGAAGCTGCCGTTCCGCGGCCACTTCGCGGCGCAGGACAAGGCGCAGCAGGCGCAGAAGCAGCACGGCTACGCCGAAGCCCCGCCCGACTACACGACGCAGATCGACCCGAACCAGGAAAAGCCGATGGAAGGTCGCTAGCGGCATGGGAGGCGCGCCCGGCCTTGTCCCTGCGGATGCGGCGCCGCCGCTCGAAGCGCCACTGCTTGCGCCGGTGCCGCCGTTCCTGACCGTTATCGTCTGCACGCACGAGCGCCCGCGCTACCTTGCGAGCTGCCTCGCTGCCCTGGAGGCGGGTCGCGGACCGGAGGATGCCGAAACCGGGGCGGACTGGTGCGTGCTGGTGGTGGACAGCGCCTCCTCGCCTGCGGCAGCCGTCGAAATCGCGGCGTTCGCGGCGGCGCACGGGGCAACGCTGCTGCGGGTCGAGCAGCCCGGACTGTCGCTCGCGCGCAACGCCGGTCTCGCCGCGGTGATGACGCCGTGGGTCGCGTATATCGACGACGACGCGCGGGTGGCGCCGGACTGGACGCGCGCGATCGCGGCGACGGTGGCGCGGTTGCCGGCCGGTGCGGCGGCATTGGGCGGCCCGATCGTGCCGAGCTGGGAAGCGCCGTGCCCGCGCTGGTGGCCAGCCGACCTCATCCCGGCGCTGACCGTGCTGAGCTGGAGCCTGCCCGGCCGCGTCGGCGACGGCAGCCTGCCGCGGCACGTCGAGCCATATGGCGCCAACATGGTGTTCCGCACCGCCGCCCTGCGTGGCGTCGGCGGGTTCCCGCCCCATCTTGGGCGCATCGGGGCAAAGCTGCTGTCCGGCGAGGAGGCCTGGGTGATGCGGGCGCTGCGCGGCGCCGGGCACGAGATCCACTACGACCCGACGATCAGCGTCACCCACAGCATCCAGGCCGCCCGGCTGACGCCGAACTGGCTGCTGCGGCGACAGTTCTGGAGCGGCGTCTCCGAGGCGATCGTGGCGGCGCGGCTGGACGGCCGCCGCGAAGCGTGCGCGAAGGGGCTGCGCATGGCGCTGCACGCCGGCTTGCGCGCGCCGCTGGCGCTGTGGCCGCAGCGCCATCCGGGAATGATCCGGCAACGCTGCGCGCTCGCCTTCGCCTCAGGCTACCTGCGCGGCCTCGCCATCGCGCTGCTCGATTAGCGCAGCGGCCTCGCGCGCCTCCTGCCGCTCCAGCGCGGCGCGGGCGAACACCGCCGACACCCAGGTGAACATCACGCTCGCCGTTGCCGCGATCAGCGTGTTGTCGGTGAAGGAATGGATGGCGAAGGCGACGAACACGGCGCGCATGATGAAGCGGTCGGTGCGCGGCGCATGGCGGGTCCACCACAGCGCCCAACACGCCATCATCCCGATCAGCAGCGCGAGTCCGACATAGCCGCCGTCCACGCCCACGCGCAGATACTCGTTGTGCGCCGCCGTGGTGCCCAGCAGCCGGGCGAGCAGGCTGTCCGGATCGACCACGACCTTGCCGGCGCCGATGCCCCATCCGAACACCGGCGAGGCATTCCACGCGCGCTCGAACAGCGGCCAGATCAGGTTGCGCCCGGACAGATCCTGGGCATCGCTGGACAGCACGTTCAGCAGGCGGATGGAATTCGACCCGGTGGCCAGCGCCGCGAGGACGGGCAGCGCCAGCATGCCGAGCAGAATGACCGGCAGACGACGGCGCGCCGAGAACAGGTCGGCGCGCAGGAACAGGAACGCCGCCGCGGTGACCATCAGCGCCACCGCGAGCGGCGCGCGGGCGCCGGACAGCACCAGG
>JAJYFW010000405.1 GCA_021785335.1 Pseudomonadota bacterium | reverse complement strand
CAGGCGCCTGGCCGAGGGGATCGCAGCGGAGATCGCCCGCCAGTTGGAACACCTGCCCACCGCCGCGATCGCCGGCGCCGCCTGGCGCGACTACGGCCAGGTGATCCTGTGCGACACCGACGAGGAACTTTTGTCCGAGGCCGACCGCATCGCGTCCGAGCACGTGCAGATCCTGACCCGCGAGCCGCGCTGGTTCCTCGACCGGATGCGCAACTACGGCGCCCTGTTCCTGGGGCCGGAGACCAACGTCGCCTATGGCGACAAGGTGATCGGCACCAACCACACGCTGCCGACCAAGCGGGCCGCGCGCTACACCGGCGGCCTGTGGGTCGGCAAATTCCTCAAGACCGTGACGTATCAGCAGGTGACGCCCGAAGCGACGGCGATGATCGGCGAATACTGCTCCCGCCTGTGCGCGATCGAGAACTTCGCCGGGCATCAGGCGCAGGCGGACCTGCGCGTGCGCCGCTACGGCGGGCGCAACCGGTAGTCTCGACCTCTACCGCACGCCGAGAGGTTTTGTCCCCCAGGTACCCGACCCGCGCGGTGACGCGCGGGCGAGCCGCCGGCGCTTCCGGGTGGCAATCGAGCGTCACGCCCTCAGATCTGCGAGTATCCCGAGCCGGGCGTGTCCACGCCCCGCCCGCCCGGATGCGCCAGCAACCCGAACTCGTGCAGGATCTGCTGGCTGTAGGTCACCCGCCCGTTCACCTGCGCCGCCGGCGAGGCGGTCAGCACCAGCGCGGCCCTGGCCATGTACTCGGGCGGCTCGCCGCGCGGATCGTCCAGCCCGGTGACCAGCTTGTGGTACACCGTGCCCGGCGTGGGTACGACCCGCGAGGGCGAGACCGCCGCCACGGTGATCCCGCCATACTGCGCCACCTCCTGCGCCAATCCCTGCGTGAAGCGCTCCAGCGCCGCTTTGACCGCGCCGTACATCGTGCCGCCGCGCACCGCGGTATCGGCATAGGGCCCGCGCCCCGGCCCGATCGCCGCGCCCGAGCTGATGTTCACGATCGCCCCCGACCGGCGCGGGATCATGTCCTCCAGCACGAGTTTCGCGAGCATGAACGGCCCGTGCACATCGACGGCGAAGGCGCGCACCCAGCGGTTGGTCGGCATCTCGGCCACCGGCTGGTAGTACGTCAGCGCCGCGTTGTTCACCAGGATATCGACCGGCCCGAAGGCGGCACGCGCCGCCGCCACCAGGGCGCGGCAGGAGGCTTCGTCGGACACGTCGGTGGGCACGGCGCGGGCTGCGCCGCCGGCGGCCTCGATTCGCGCCACCGTGGAGGCGAGGGAGCCTTCCAGCAGGCGGTGGTCGCCCTCGTGCAGCGTGCGTGCAGCGCAGACCACCCGTGCGCCCTCCGCGGCGAACAAGGTGGCGATGGCGGCGCCGATGCCGCGCGAGGCGCCGGTGACGATCGCGGTCTTGCCGTCCAGCTGTCCCATCTCAGCCCCTCCCCGGTTACATCCCCTTGAAGTCCGGCAGCCGGCGTTCCGCCATGGCGCGCGTGCCCTCGCGGAAATCCTCGGTGTGCCGCAGCCAGTCCTGTTCCTCGTATTCGCGTTCGGTGGCCGCCTGCACCGCTTCGGCGAGGCCGCGGCGCAGCGTCTCCCGGGTGGATTGGACTGCCAGGGGGCCGGACTGGGCGATCTCCGTCGCCAGTTCGGTGGCGGCCGCGCGCAGGTCCTCGGCCGGCACCAGGCGGTCGATCAGGCCCATCGCCAGCGCCTCCTCCCCGCTGACGCGGCGGCCCGTGTACATCAGCAGCGCGGCGCGCTGGGGGCCGATCAGACGGGGCAGGGTGACGGTCAGGCCGAAGCCGGGATGGTAGTTCATCCGGGTAAAATTGGCGGAGAAGCGCGCTTCCGGGCAGGCGAGGCGGAAATCCGCCATCACCGCCAGACCGAGTCCGGCGCCGATCGCGGCCCCCTGCACGGCGGCGACGATCGGCTTGGCGGTACGCCAGAGGCGAATCGCTTCCTTGTAGAGATGTCGCCCGCGCGTGACCGGCTCGGCCCTGCCGTCCGGGCCGCGGGTGGAGAAATCGGCGCCGGCGCAGAAATGCTTGCCGTCGGCGCAGAGGACCACGGCGCGGCACGCGGGTTCGCGATCGAGCTGTTCCAGCGCATCGGCGATCGCCGCGATCAGGGGCACGCTGACGAAGTTGTTGGGCGGCCGGCGCAGGGCGAGCGTGGCGATCGGGCCGGCCTGGCTGACGGCGATCAGCGGCGTGGTTTCGCCCATGGCGTTGCTGTCCTTGCGATGTTCACCCTACTGTGCGACCGGAACCCGGGCGTGTGAAGCCGGAGCGGCAGGGGTGCTTGACTCACCTCTCGGCCGCCCCTAGGTTCCGCCGCCTTGGCCGGCCGCTCCGACGTTTCGGGCGGCCGTCGTCTCGCAGGCAGAAGCCCCGCATGCGGCGCCGCCGTCGGTCCCCGACCGATGGCCCAGGCCGCAGGCCAGCTTTACCACCCGCAACCGTGGGGTTTCCCCCATGCGCGCGGGTTTTGCCCGTGGACGGCGGCGGTTCGACGGAGAGGTTGTTGTCAGGGCCATTGGGTTAGAGACGAAACAGAGGGTCCATGCCGACCATCAACCAGCTCATCGCCAAGGGGCGCGAGCCGCAGAAGACGCGCAATACTGTGCCGGCCCTGCAGGCCTGCCCGCAGAAGCGCGGCGTTTGCACGCGCGTCTATACGACCACGCCGAAGAAGCCCAACTCGGCGTTGCGCAAGGTTGCCAAGGTGCGGCTGACCAACGGCTACGAGGTTGTGTGCTACATCCCCGGTGAGGGGCACAACCTGCAGGAGCACTCGGTGGTGCTGATCCGCGGCGGTCGCGTGAAGGACTTGCCGGGCGTGCGGTACCACATCCTCCGCGGCGTGCTGGACACCCAGGGCATCGCCAAGCGCCGGCAGCGTCGTTCGCTGTATGGCGCGAAGCGGCCGAAGTAGGGAGAAGTCGCGATGTCCCGCCGTCACCGCGCCGTCAAGCGCGAAATCCTGCCGGACGCCAAGTTCGGCGATGTCGTCGTCACGCGTTTCATGAACGCGCTGATGTACGACGGCAAGAAGTCGGTCGCCGAGACCATCGTCTATTCGGCGCTCGATGTGCTGCGCAAGCGGGGCGGCCAGCAGGCCGACCCGGTGCGCATGTTCCACGAGGCTCTGGATAACGTGAAGCCGGCGGTGGAAGTGCGCTCGCGCCGGGTGGGTGGT
>JAJYFW010000404.1 GCA_021785335.1 Pseudomonadota bacterium | reverse complement strand
CCTGCCCACGCCGCTGCCGTCGCGCGCATCCTCGGCGTGCGCGAGGTGCTGATCCCGCCCGCCTCGGGTGCCGCCTCCGCGCTGGGCTTCCTCGCCGCACCCCTTTCCTTCGAGCAGGCGAGGAGCTTCTCCGCCCGCCTCGACGACGCGGCCGGCCTCGCCGGGGCCGAGGCCGTGCTCGCGGATCTGACCCGCGAGGTATCGGCGCTCCTCACTGCCGCCGGTACGGCTGCCGCGGACATCGTGGTCGAGCGCAGTGCCGACATGCGCCTCGCCGGCCAGCTCCACGAGATCAACGTGGCACTTCCGCCGGGCACGCTGGACGAGATGGCCGTGCCCGCCCTGCGCACCGCCTTCGCCACCGCCTACGCCGCACGCTACACCCAGGTCTATGACGGCGTGCCGGTGGAGATCGTGGGCCTGCGCATCCGCGCCCGCGGGTCCATCCCCGCGCTCTCGGCACGCGAGGAATCCGCGGCCGCCGCCGGCGTGGCGCTGAAGGGCTCGCGCCGCGCCTGGTTCGAGGGCGGATTCGTCGAAACCCCCGTCTACGACCGCTACGCGCTCGCCGAGGGCACCACCATCGCCGGCCCCGCCATCGTCGAGGAACGCGAGTCCACCACCATCGTCCCGCCTGGCGACACGCTTGGCGTCGGCGCGAGGGGCATGCTGCGCATCAGCGTCGGTGTCGCGGCACCCGCGGCGCGGAAGATCACCCCGGCAACCCCGCTCGCGGAGGCCGCCGCCATCCTGGAATCCGATCCCGTCTCGCTCGAGATCATGTGGGCGCGGCTGGAGACGGTCGTGGAGGAGATGTGGCAGACCATCTGCCGCACCGCCTTCTCGCTGATCATTTCGGAAGCGCAGGATTTCGCCTGCGACCTGCTCGACCACGGCGGCGAGAGCCTGGTGCACTCGCCGCGAGCCATGCCGGTCTTCAACCTCACGCTGCCGCGCGCGGCCAGGGCGCTGCTCGAGAAATTCCCCGCCGAGACGCTGGTTCCGGGCGACATCCTCGTCACCAACGACCCCTGGCTCTGCGCCGGCCATCTGTTCGACATCGCGGTGGTGACGCCGGTCTTCCGCGAGGGGCGCCTCGTCGCCTTTGCCGGCACCGTGGGCCATGTCGGCGACATCGGCGGCACCAAGGATGCGCTGCGCGCGCGCGAGATCTACGACGAGGGTTTCCAGATCCCGCCGATGAAGCTCGCCCGCGCCGGTGTCATCAACGAGGATCTCGTCGCCCTCATCCGCGAGAACGTGCGCAAGCCGGAGGAAGTCCTCGGCGACATCTTTTCCTTCATCGCCGCCAACCGCCTGGGCGCCGAACGTCTCGCTTCCGTGATGGACGACTACGGGCTCGCCGACCTGCGCGCCCTCGCGCGCGTGCTGCAGGGCCGTTCGGAATCCGCGATGCGCGCGGCGATCGCGGCCCTGCCCGATGGCACCTGGCGCTCCGAGGTCTGGAACAACCCGCTCGGCGAGCGCCTGCGCTACCCGCTCGCGGTCAGCGTCGAGGGCGAGCGCATCGCGCTCGACTTCGCCGGCGCGCCGCCGCAGCAGCCGCAGGGCGGGCTGAACTGCACGCTCTCCTACAGCGAGGCGCACGCGACCTATCCGCTGAAATGCCTGCTGACGCCGGAGGTGCGCGGCAATGCCGGCTGCTACCGCCCGTTCGAGGTGCGCATTCCAGCGGGTTCGGTGCTGAACTGCAACAAGCCCGCGAGTGTCAACCTGCGCACCCGCACCGGCTGGTACCTCGCCCCCAACATCTTCCGCGCGCTGGCCGAGGCCGCACCCGGGCGCGTGCAGGCGCAGACCGGCCTGCCGCACGCGATCAACATCTACGGCCGCGACACCGCCGGCCGGCTCTACGCCGACCACTACTTCATGGGCGGCGGCCAGGGCGCCGGGCGGGACCGGGACGGCAAGTCCGCACTGCTCTACCCGACCTCGGCGGCCAACACCTCGATCGAGTTGCTGGAATCACGCGCCCCGGTGCTTGTGCTGGAGAAATCCCTGGTAGCGGATTCCGGCGGTCCCGGCCGGCGCCGCGGCGGGCTCGGCGTGCGCACGCGCCTGCGCAAGCTTCTGGACGACGGCCTGCCGACCCTCGTCTCCGTCTACCCGGAGGGCGTGGGCGTGGCGGCTCCCGGTCTTGCCGGCGGCGGCGCGGGCGGCCCGGTGCGTGGGGTGGTGACCGACACCGAGGGCCGCGTCGTGCATGATTGCGGTACCGGCGAACTGGTCACGCTCACCGGTGCCGATCGCATCGTGGAGGTCCAGCTTGCCGGTGGCGCCGGCTTCGGCGATCCCGCCGCCCGCGAGCAGGCGCTGGTGGACGACGACCTCGCCGACGGCTACGTCACGGCCGCTGGCGAGGGGGCGTATCGCGCTTCCCGCGCCGCCTGACTTCACGCGCCGCCCTCCGCGCGCCGGGATGCCGCCCGGGAAGCACGCCTAGCCCAGCAGCGCCAGCACCTTCGGCCGCAGCGCCATCCAGTCCGCCCCCCCTTCGACCATGCCGCGCACGTCTCCGTCCGCGCCGATCAGGAAGGTCGTCGGCAACCCGGGGATACCCATCGCGGCACCCGCCTTGCCGTCCGGGTCGAGCCAGACCGGCAGCGCCGTGATCCCATGCTCGGCATAGAATTTCCGCACCACCTTCGCCCCTCCGGCGTCAGCGGAAACCGGCACCACGGCAAGCTCCGGCGTCGCCTTGGCCAGCGCCTGCAGCGACGGCATCTCGCGCACGCAGGGAATGCACCAGGTGGCCCAGAAGTTCAGCACCAGCTTGCGCCCGCGCCAGGCGGCGAGCCCCGCCGTCCCGCCATCCGCGTTCACCAGCGTCACGGCCGGCGGCGCCCTGGGCGGCGAAACCGGCTTGATCGTGCCCAGGCCGGCCGGCACCGCGCCCTGCGTCGCGTCCGGCAACGCGCCCGCCGGCACGCCCGGCACCGGTTTGCGCAGCCACCACAGGCCCGCTACGGTCCCCGCGGCCGCGATCCCGCCCGCGAGCAGCGCGCGCCGCACCATCACCTGCACGGATTCATCTCTCCCATGGACATAACGCGTTGAGCCCGAATTCGCCCGACAGCCAGGACAACAACCTGCCCGGTAACGCCGCCGCCAACCGCCAATGGGGCGGTCGCTTCGCCGCCGGTCCCTCCGCCATCATGCAGGAGATAAACGCCTCCATCGGGTTCGACCGCAAGCTCTGGCGCCAG
>JAJYFW010000403.1 GCA_021785335.1 Pseudomonadota bacterium | reverse complement strand
GTTCATTCCGCTGCTGTTCATGTCCGGGATCGTGGGGCGGCTGTTCAGCGCGTTCTCCATCGTGCTGTCGATCGCGGTGCTGGTCTCGGCGGTGGTGTCGCTGACGCTGACGCCGATGATGTGCGGGCAGGTGCTGCGGGCGGGTCACGGGCAGGGACGCTTCGTGCGGCTCGCGGAGGCGGGGTTCGGCTGGCTGCTCCGGCAATACACGAGGAGCCTGCACTGGTCGCTGCGGCACGAGCGGGCGATGCTGATCACGGCGGTGGCAACGCTCGCGGGCACGCTGCTGCTCTACGTTGCCATTCCGAAAGGGTTCCTGCCGCTGCAGGACACCGGCGTCGTCATCGCCACGACGCAGGGGGCGGCGGATATCTCCATCCCGCGGCTGGCGTCCCTGCAGGCGCGGGCGGCGGAAATGGCGATGAAGGACCCCGCTGTTTCCGGCGTGGTGAGCTTCGTGGGCGTCGGCGACGTGAACCAGACACCGAACACCGGGCAGATCACGATCGCGCTGAAGCCGCTCTCGACCGGGCGGGCGGGAGCGCCGGCGGTGATCGCGAGGCTGGCCCGGGAGTTCCGGACGATACCGGGGCTCAAGGTGCTGATGCGGCCGGTGCAGGACATCCAGATCGGGGCGCGGCCGAGTTCGACGCAGTTCCAGTACACGCTGGTCGATACGAGTGCGGCGGAGCTGGCGCACTGGGCGCCGCTGCTCGAGGCGAAGCTCGCCGCCTCGCCGGTGCTGGCCGATGTCACGACCGACCAGGTGCCGGGCGGGGCGCGCGTCCAGATCGACGTCAACCGCGATGCCGCGATGCGGCTCGGCGTCACGATGCAGGCGGTGCAGAACGTGCTGTACGACGGGTTCGGGCAGCGGCAGATCTCGACCATCTTCGGCCAGTCCAACCAGTACCGGGTGATCCTGGAGGCGAACCCGAGCTGGCAGGCGGACCCGGCCAGGCTCGCGCTGCTGCGGGTGCCCGGGGCGAACGGGGCGCAGGTGCCGCTCACCGCGTTCGCCACCATCACGCGCACCACGGCGCCGCTGGTGATCACGCACCAGGAGCAGTTTCCCTCGGTGACGCTGTCGTTCAACCTGGCGACGGGCTACGCGCTGGGCGACGCGATCGCAGCGGTGGACCAGGCGCAGGCCTCGCTCGGGATGCCGGCGACCATCACGGGCAGCTATTCGGGCGACGCGGCGGAGTTCCAGAGCTCGCTGGCGACCGAGCCGTGGCTGATCCTCGCCTCGGTCGTGGTGATCTACATCGTGCTCGGCGTTCTCTATGAGAGCTTGATCCACCCGGTGACGATCATCTCCACCCTGCCCTCCGCGGGCATCGGGGCGCTGCTGGCGCTGATGGCGAGCGGGGAGTCGCTGACCATCGTGGCGCTGGTGGGCATCGTGCTGCTGATGGGCATCGTGAAGAAGAACGCGATCATGATGATCGACTTCGCGATCGAGGGGCGGCGGGAGCGCGGGCTCGGCCCGGAGGCGGCGATCGAGGAGGCGGCACGGCTCAGGTTCCGGCCGATCATGATGACGACGATGGCGGCGCTGCTGGGCGCGCTGCCGCTCGCCTTGCAGCACGGGACGGGGTCGGAGCTGCGCATCCCGCTCGGCATCACCATCATCGGCGGGCTGCTGCTGAGCCAGCTGCTGACGCTCTACACGACGCCCGCGATCTACCTCGCCTTCGAGCGGCTGTTCGGCGCGCGCGCGGCCGAGGTGCCGGCGGAGTAGGCGATGGGGCTCGCGGACCTCGCCATCAGAAGACCCATCGCGACGATCCTGCTCGCGCTCGGGCTGCTGATGGCCGGCGCGGTCGCCTATCTGTTCCTGCCGGTTTCCTCGCTGCCGAGCGTGGAGATCCCGGTGATCGTGGTGTTCGCGCACGAGCCCGGCGCGGACCCGGAGACGATGGCGAACTCCGTTGCCGCCGTGCTCGAGCGCCATCTCGGGACCATTCCGGGGGTGGACGAGATCACCTCGGTCAACTCGACGGGGTCGTCGAACATCATCGTCGCGTTCGACATCAACAAGGACATCAACGCGGCGGCGCACGAGGTGCAGGCGGCGATCAACGCCTCGGCGGCGGACCTGCCGAGCAACCTGCCGCAGCCGCCGTTCTACAAGAAGTTCAATCCCGCCGACGCGCCGATCCTGTCGCTGGCGCTGACCTCCAGCACCCTTTCGCCGGGCGCGCTCTACGACGTCGCGGACAGCATCGTGGCGCAGCGGGTGTCGCAGGTGCAGGGGGTGGCGCAGGTCCAGCTCAACGGCGCGGAGAACCCCGCGGTGCGCATCGCGCTCGACCCCGCGGCGCTGGCCGCGGCGGGGCTCTCGGCGCAGGACATCTTCAACATCGTCCGTTCCGAGAACGTGACGCAGCCGGTGGGCGGGTTCGAGGGGCCGGCGCGGGCGGCGACGATCGGCGTCAACGGGCAGCTCGACACGGCGAGGCAGTACGGGGCGCTGATCGTCAAGGAGGCGAACGGCACCATCCTGCGGCTGCGCGATGTCGCGAACGTGCACGAGGGGGTGGCGAACAACAAGCTCGGCGCGTTCTTCGACCGCCAGCCTGGCGTGCTGCTGACCATCACCAAGACGCAGGACGCCAACGTCATACGCACCGTGGACGGGGTGAAGGCGCTGCTGCCGCAGCTCGAGGCGTGGATGCCGGCGGGGGTGACGATCCACGTGCTTTCCGACCGGACGGCGACGATCCGCGCCTCGGTGGCCGATGTGCAGTACACGCTGCTGCTGACCGTGGCGCTGGTGCTGATGGTGGTGGCGCTGTTCATGCGCCGGCTGATGCCGACGCTGGCGGTGGGCGTGACGGTGCCGCTGTCGATCGCGGGGACGCTGGGCGGGATGTGGTTCCAGGGGTTCACGCTCGACAACCTGTCGCTGATGGCGCTGACGATTTGCGTGGGGTTCGTCGTCGACGACGCGATCGTGATGACGGAGAACATCGCGCGGCACGCCGAGCAGGGCATGTCGCCGCGGGCGGCGGCGGTGGCGGGGGCGAGGCAGATCGGGTTCACGGTGATCTCGATTTCCGTCTCGCTGATCTCCGTCTTCATTCCGCTGCTGTTCATGGGCGGCATCCTGGGGCGGCTGTTCCATGAGTTCGCGATGACGCTGACCATGGCGATCGTGGTCTCGGCGGTGGTGTCGCTGACGGTGACGCCGATGCTCTCCGCGCACCTGCCGCAGCCGCGGCGCATCAGATCGGA
>JAJYFW010000402.1 GCA_021785335.1 Pseudomonadota bacterium | reverse complement strand
TGCTGCTCTCCGGCACCACGGTGACCTGGGCGCACCACGCGCTGATCGAGGGTGATCGCAAGGGGCTGCTGACCGGGCTCGCGCTCACCGTGCTGCTCGGCGCCAGCTTTACCGGGTTCCAGGCCTACGAGTACATGCACGCGCCATTCCACTTCTCGGGCGGCGGCATCTATCCGGCGGTGTTCTTCCTCGCCACCGGCTTCCACGGCTTCCACGTCATCGTCGGCACTCTCTTCCTGCTTGTTTGCTGGTTCCGCGCCAAGGCCGGCCAGTTCACGCCGGAGCGCCACTTCGGCTTCGAGGCGGCGGCCTGGTACTGGCACTTCGTGGACGTCGTGTGGCTGTTCCTGTTCGTCTGCGTCTACTGGTGGGGCCACGGCGTCTACGCCGCCGGCTGACCCTGCTGCCGTGAGCGCCTTGCGCCGTCGGCTGCTGGTGCCGACGGCCACCAGCGCCTTCTTCTTTGCGGTGCTGGTCGGGCTGGGAGTCTGGCAGCTCTACCGGCTGCGCTGGAAGGAAGGGATCCTGGCGCAGATCGCGGTGTCCGAGGCGGCGCCGCCGGTGCCGCTGACCAGGACCCCGCCGCGCTACACCCGCGTCATCGTCAAGGGCCACTTCCTGCCGGGCTTCGCCGCGCTCTACGGCGACTCCACGCGCGACGGGAAGGTTGGCCTGGTGATCGGCGCCGACGTCCTGGCGCTGCTGGTGCGCGACGGCGCGCCGCCGATCCTGGTCGACCGCGGCTGGGTGCCGGTTCCGGTCAATGGCCGCGCCCCCCCGCCGCCCGCGGGCGAAATCTCCGTCGTCGGCTACGTGCAGCACCCGGAAGCCGCCGGCCTGTTCACGCCGCAGGACGATCCCAGCGCGGGGCGCGTCTACGCCCTCAACCCCGCGCGCATAGCCGCCGAGTTCCACCTCCCGAAGCCGGCCGACATCGCGGTCGTGGTGATGGGCGACGTGCCGCCGGGCCCCGTGTCGCGCGAGGCCACCGAGCCTGTCCCCGCCCCGCACCTGCCGCGCCCGCCGAACAACCATCTCGAGTACGCGATGACCTGGTTCGCCCTCGCGGTGGCGCTGGTCATCATCTACACCTCCTACGTGCGAAGGATGCTCCGCGAATGAACGACGCTCCCGCCGGGACCGACGCCTACGGCCGGCTCGCTTCCCGCTTCGCGCGCATCGCAACGGTGCGCGAGGCGGCGGCGGTGCTGGACTGGGACGCTTCCACCATGATGCCCGCCGGCGGCGGTGCCGCGCGCGGCGAGCAGCTCGCGGTGCTGGCCGGCATCGCGCACGCGATGCTGACCGAGCCCCAGGTTGCCGACGACCTCGCGTCGGCCGAGGCGTCCCCGCCCGCCGGCACGTGGGAGGCGGAGAACCTGCGCCTCATGCGCCACGCCCATACCCGCGCGACGGCGCTGCCCGCGGACCTCGTCGAGGCGCTGGCCCGCGCCGGTTCCGACTGCGAGAAGATCTGGCGCGGCGCGCGCGCGGCGAGCGATTTCGCCCAGGTACGCGAGGCGCTGTCCGGGCTCCTGCGCCTGGTGCGGGAGAGCGCCATGGCGCTCGGACCCGCCCTCGGCCTCTCGCCCTACGACGCGCTGATGGACGAGAACCAGCGCGGCGTCACCGCGGCGCAGGCGGCCAGCATCTTCGCCCCCTACGAGACCTTCCTGCGCGACAACCTCGCGGAAATCGAGGCGAGGCAGGCGCGGCGCCCGGCGCCGGTCGCCCCGGGCGGCCCGTTCCCCATCCCGGCGCAGGAGGCGCTGGCATGGAAGCTGGCGCGGCGCCTGGGGCTCGAGCCGGATCACGCGCGGCTCGACCGTTCCGTGCATCCGTTCTGCGGCGGCACGCCCACCGATGTGCGCATCACCTCGCGCTACAACGAGCAAGAGGCCGCGACCGCGATGATGAGCGTGCTGCACGAGACCGGGCACGCGCTTTACGAGCGCGGGCTGCCGCCCGCCTGGGCGCGCCAGCCCGTGGGGCAGGCCGCCGGCATGGCGGTGCACGAGAGCCAGTCCCTGATCATGGAGATGCAGGCCTGCCGGTCGGATGCGTTCCTCGGCTTCCTCGGCCGCGAGATGCACGCCGCGTTCGGCGGCGACGCGGCGCCCTATGAGAAAGCCAACCTCGCCCGGCTGCTGCGCCGCGTGGAGCGCGGGCATATCCGCGTCGACGCCGACGAGGTGACCTATCCCGCCCATGTCATCCTGCGCTTCCGGCTGGAGCAGGCAATGCTCTCCGGTGACCTCCAGGTCGCCGACCTGCCGGGCGCCTGGGCGGAGCAGACCCGCGCTCTCCTCGGCAACGAGCCGCCGGACGACCGGCGCGGCTGCCTGCAGGACATCCACTGGTACTCCGGCGCGTTCGGCTATTTCCCGAGCTACTCGCTCGGCGCCATGGCCGCCGCCCAGCTCATGGCCGCGGCGCGGCGCGCGCTGCCGGACCTCGACGCGGCGTTCGCCGAGGGCGACGTCTCGCCCCTCCTCGCCTGGCTGCGCCGCGAGGTGCACGCGCGCGCGAGCCTCTTCGGCATGGACGCGCTGATGCGGGCGGCCACCGGCAAGCCGCTCGACCCCGCGGATTTCCTGGCGCACCTGCGGGCAAGATATCTCTAGGTTTCGCGGTCCGGTGCCAATGGCCCCGGCGGGTGCGGGCAGCGCCCGTGCTTACTGAAACAGCCCGTCTATCTCCTCGGCCGGCACGTCCTCCACGCGCGCATGGGCCCAGCGCGGCTTGCGGTCCTTGTCCACCACCATGGCGCGCACGCCCTCGGCGAAGTCCGCGTGGCGGGTCACGCGCAGCGACAGCGCCAACTCCGCGTCCAGGCAAGCGCGCAGGTCGCGGCCCGCGCCTTCGGTGATCAGCCGGTGCGACCACAGCAGCGAGGCGGGCGACATGGCGCGCAGGGTGGTCAACGTCGCGCGCGCCCATTCCGTGCCCTCCGCCTCCAGCGCCGCGAGGATCGCGGGTACGGAACCGCCGCCGAAGCAGCGGTCGATCGCGTCGCGGTGCGGCGCCAGCGTGAACGGCGGCAGCGGCGCGGCATGGGTGGCGATCGCGGTCGCGCCATCGCGCGCGAGGTCGGCCTCCAGCGCCGCGAGGCCCTCGCGCGGCACGAAATGCGTCGCGAGCCCCGCATGCACCGCGTCCGCGCCCACGACGCGCGAACCGGTAAGGCCGAGATAGAAGCCAAGCGCCCCCGGCAGGCGCGGCAGGAAGTAGCTCGCGCCGA
>JAJYFW010000401.1 GCA_021785335.1 Pseudomonadota bacterium | reverse complement strand
GACATCACGAAGCTGATCTATCAGCTCTCCAACCCCGTCCGCCCGAATGTCGGGCTGATGTCGGCGCTGCCGGTCGACGGCAACACCCGGCTGATGATGATGACCAACAACCCGGCGCTCGGCGCGCCCTGGGCCTCGGTCGCGCTGCTGCGCCAGAGCTTCAACGTCGTCGACGTGCCGACCAGCGCCCAGGTCATCCCCGCCGGCATCAAGGTGCTGCTCCTCGTCCACCCGCAGAACCTGCCGCAGACGACGCTCTACGCCATCGACCAGTTCGTGATGCGCGGCGGGAGGCTGATGCTGCTCGTCGACCCCAACAGCGAGGCGCAGCTGCGCGCCCCCTCGCCCAACGGCCAGCCGCCCGCGGACGTCGCGAGCAACCTCGAGCCGCTGCTCAAGGACTGGGGCATCGCCTACAATCCGCGCCAGGTGGTGGGCGACCTCAACGGCGCCTGGATGGTCCAGGCCCCGTCCGGCTCGCGCGTCAGCTCCGTGGACTACGTCGCCTGGTTCAACATCACCAAGGGCATCAACCGCAACGACCCCGCGACCGCGAACCTCCAGCAGGTCACCGTCGCCTCGCCCGGCACCATCTCGAAGATCCCCGGCGCGAAAATCGACTTCACGCCGCTGCTCACCAGCGGCCCGCAATCGGAGCTGCTCAGCGCCTCGCAGGTCGGCGCCACCGCCAACCCGGTGCAGATCCTCGCCCACTTCAAGCCGGTCGGCCACGGCTACGTCATCGCGGCACGCGTCTCCGGCATCCTGCACTCCGCCTTCAAGGGCCCGCCGCCGGAGCCCGCCGGCCAGGCGCGCCCGAAGAACTTCCCCGCCTACATCGCCGCCACCCCCAAGCCCGCCCAGCTCGTCGTGATCGCCGATTCCGACATCATGGCGAACCGCTTCTGGGTGCAGACGACCAACTTCTTCGGCCAGACCCAGACGACGCCGTTCAGCGACAACGGCGCCTTCATCGCCAACCTCGTCGGCACACTCACCGGCAGCGACGCGCTGCTCGGCCTGCGCGCCCGCGGCGTCACGGTGCGCCCCTTCACCCGCATCGACGCCATGCAGCGCGTCGCGGAGGCCCGCTTCCGCCGCACCGAGCAGGCCCTGCGCGCGCATCTCCTCGCCACCCAGAAGCAGCTCACGGCGCTGCGTACCGGGCGCGGCCAGAAGGGCGCCTCCGAGGTCATCACCGAAAAGCAGCGCCAGGCGATCGGCAACCTCGAGCGCGACATCATCGCGACCCGGGACCAGCTGCGCAAAGTGCAGTTCGACCTGCGCCGCAACATCCAGTCGCTCGAGGACACGGTCCGCCTGATCGACGTCGCCGCGGTCCCGATCCTGCTCGTGGTGCTCGCGGTCGGCCTCGCCCTCGCCCGCTCGCGCCGCCGCGCGCGGGCGCGACACTGACCGATGCGCGGGTGCTGACATGGCCACGACCGAACGCCGCAACCTCCTCCTCTTCGTCCTCGGCCTGATCGTCGCCATCGTCGGCTGGCAGATCGGCCCGGGCTCCGTCCCGGCGCCCAGCACCAACATCGGGCGCGGCCACCTCGTCTTCCCGGGCCTCGCCGCGAAGCTCCCGGGCCTCACGCGCATCACCATCGAGAGCGGCGGCAAGTCCATCTCGCTGCTCCCGCGCAGCAGCGCCGCGTCCCATGGCGCCGCGCCCAAGGGCGCCGGGGCGGGCGAATGGGGCCTCGAGCAGCGCGGCGGCTACCCGGTGCGCACCGACAAGCTGCGCTCGATGCTCACCGGCCTCACCCTCCTCCGCCAGGTCTCACCGCGCACCTCCGACCCCGCGCTCTACAGCAAGCTCGGCGTCGAGAACGCAGGCAGACCGGGCGGCTCTTCCACCCAGGTCACGCTGTTCGGCGCAAACGGCAAGGTCGTCGCCTCGCTGATCGTCGGACACACGCGGGTGCGCACGGCGGGCAGCCTGCCGGACCAGGTCTACATCCGCCGCCCCGGCCACAAGCAGAGCTGGCTCGCCCAGGGCACGCTCTCGGTCGACGCCAACCCGCAGCTCTGGCTGCGGCGCACGATCCTGGACATTCCCGGCACGAACATCGCCAGCGTCACCTCGACGCGCAACGGCACCACCCTCGTCTTCACCGGGAAGGCCGGCAAGCTGCACCTCACCAGCCCCGCGAAGCACCCGAAGCTGGACCACTACAAGGTCAGCGACATCCAGGGCGCACTCACCGCGCTCACGCTGCAGGACGTCGCTCCCGCCGCCACCGGGCCGGGCAAGCCGGTCGGCACCTCAGAGTTCCGCACCACCGGCGGGCTCACCATCACCGTCCACGGCTTCCGCCAGGGCACCAATTTCTGGGCCCGGTTCGCCGCGACCGGCAAGGGCGCGACCCCGCTCGAGGCCAGGCTGCACGGCTGGAGCTACAAGCTCGGCAGCTGGATGGAGCGCGAACTTGTCCCCGACCTCGCGGAACTGAAGGCGGCCGCCCCCGCCGCCCCCGCGGCGATCCCGCCGGCCACGGCCCCCGCCACGCCGATCCCGCCCGCCAAGGTCCCGGCCGCGCCCGGCTCGACCGCTCCCGGAAAGCCCCCAGCCGCTTCCGGCAAGGCCTCCGCTCCGCCCACCGCGAAACCCGCCAGGGCCGCCGCCGCCGGCACCGCCGACCCGGCCGAGGTCGCCGCCGCCGCCGCCGCCGCGCTTGCCGCCTCGTCGGGCAAGTGAACCGGGAATACCCGCCCCGCCCCATCGTCGGCATCGGCGTGGTCGTGCTGCGCCGGGGCGGGTTGCTGCTCATCCGCCGCGGCCGCCCCCCGGCCGAGGGCAGCTGGAGCCTGCCCGGCGGCGGGCAGAAGCTCGGCGAAACCGCGGAGGAAGCCGCGCGGCGCGAACTGCGCGAGGAAACCGGCCTCGAGGTCGGCCCCATGCTCCTCGCCGGCCACGCCGACAGCATCACGCGCGACCCGGACGGGCGGATCCGCTTCCACTACACCATCATCGACTTCGCCGCGGCCTGGACCGGCGGCGTCGCCAGGCCCGGGGGCGACGCCATGGAGGCGCGATGGATCGACCTGGCCGCCGTCAATGATTACCTGGTCTGGAACCAGGCGCGCCACGTCGTCGCCTCCGCGCGGACGCTCCTGAACTATTAGGCCTTCCGGCCCGCCGCTACATCTTCCAGCGCGGTGACTTCGGCGCACCCGGCCCGTGCAGCGTGATCGCGAGCCCGCCCAGAACCACCCCGCACGCCATCGGCAGCAGCC
>JAJYFW010000400.1 GCA_021785335.1 Pseudomonadota bacterium | reverse complement strand
CGCGCCCGCGGCCCGCTGGGCGCCGCGCTCGCGGCCGCCAGGCGCCACCCCGAGGCGGAGGCCGCGTTCCGCGCCGTGGTGGCGCTCGATCCGACCGCCTCCCGCACCTGGAACGATCTCGCCAACGTGGTGCGCAAGCAGGACCGGGACCGGGAGGGTGTCGAAGTCTATCGCCGTGCCCTGGCGCTCGCGCCGGGCGAGGGCAGGGTGCTCGCCGCGGCCCTGGTCGATCTCGATCGCCCGGAGGAAGCGCTGGAGGCCGTCGCCTCGATTCCCACCGGGCATCCCGACCAGGCTGCCGCGCTGTGCCACGCGGCGGCGGCCGGTATGCTGTGTGCGCTGCCGCAAGCGGCGGCCGATCCCGAGCGCGTCGCCGCGGCGCTCGCGCAACGGGTCGCCGGCGCATGAGCGCGCCCTATGCGGGGCTCGCGGTGCTGTGCGTGATCTGGGGCCTGTCCATCCCCGCCACCAAGTTCGGTGTGATGGCGATGCCGGCGATGCTGCTCGCGACCCTCCGCTACACCGCCGCCGCGCCGTTCTTCGCGGTTCTCGCCTGGCGCGGCCCGCGCCCCTCGGCGCGCGATCTCGTCAGGCTGGGCATCCTCGGCATCATCGGGATCGATGTCGGGCAGGTGGCGCAGGCGCTGGGCGTGGCGCGCACGCCGGCCTCGGTCGCGACCGTCCTGTCCTCGACTATCCCGATCCTGGTCGCCGTGCTCGCGACCTGGCGGCTGCGCCAGCCGCTGCGTGCGGTCCACGTCCTCGGGCTGCTCCTGGCGGCAACCGGCGTCGGCGTCATCGCCTTCGCCCACGACGGTGCGGGCGGCGTCGGGGTCGCCGGCGTGACGCTGATGCTGGTCTCGGGGTTCGCCGTCGCGATCTATTACGTGCTCGCCGCGGAGATGACCGGGCGCCTTACCGCCGCCAGCATCGCGGCGTGGAGCTCGCTGTTCGGTACCGCGCCCCTGGTCATCGCGATGCCGTGGATGGGCCGCGTCACGCCCACCGCCGTGGGCATCGCCTCGGTCCTCTATCTCGGCCTGCTGGTCACCGTGGCCGGCGTGTGGATCTGGTTCATTGTGCTGCGACACGTGCCGGCCCGGATCGCCGCGGCGACGCAATACATCCAGCCGGTGATCGGCGTCGTGGCGTCGGCGCTGCTGTTCGGCGACCGGCTGGGGACGGACTTCTACGCGGGCGCCGCGCTGGTGCTGGGCGGCATCGCCCTGGTGGCGCGGCGCGGGCGGACCCGATGAGAGAATGCAAGGCAGCGGCGAGCCGCCTCGATGGGTTGACGGGCAGGGGGCGTCATGCAATTGCGAGTTATTCGCATTTTGGCTGGTTCGCACGATGACGAGTTCCACCGGCGCGATGCGCGCCGCGGCCCTGCGCACGAGGCTGCGCCAGGCCGCGGTGATCATGGGGCCGGGAATCGTGGTCATGCTCGCCGACACCGATGTCGGCAGCATCATCACGGCGGGGCAGAGCGGGGTTCAGTTCGGCTACCGGCTGCTGCTGCAGCAGTTTCTGCTGGTCCCGGTCCTCTACATCGTCCAGGAACTGACCGTGCGCCTCGGCATCGCGACCGGGCGCGGCCACGGCGAGCTGATCCGCGAGCACTTCGGCGGCACATGGGCATGGATCTCGGTCAGCGGGCTGGCGGTCGCCTCCATCGGCGCCCTGCTCTCGGAGCTTTCGGGCATCGCGGGCGTGGGCGAACTCGTGGGCGTTCCCCGCGTGTGGAGCCTGGCGCTCGCGGCGCTGGCCCTGCTGGGCGTCGCGCTGACCGGCTCCTACCGCCGCGCCGAACGGGTCGCGATCGCGGTCGGCCTGTTCGAGCTGGCGTTCCTCTTCGTCGCCTGGATGGCCCATCCCGGCGCCGGCACGATGCTGCGCGAGGCGCTCGACGTGCCGTTGCGGGACCGTGACTATCTCTATCTCTCGGCCGCCAATATCGGCGCGGTGATCATGCCCTGGATGGTCTTCTACCAGCAATCCGCGGTGGCGGAGAAACGCCTGCGGGCGGAGAACATGCCGGCGGCGCGGCTCGACACCGCGGTGGGTTCGGTGATCACGCAGATCGTGATGGCAGCCGTGCTGATCGCCTGCGCCGCGACCATCGGACGGCGCGACAGCCACGCCGCGCTCGAGACGGTGGGCGCGCTGAGCGGCGCGCTCACCCCGTTCCTCGGTCCGGTCGCGGGCCGGCTGGTGTTCGGCGCCGGCGTGCTCGGTGCCGGGATGGTCGCCGCCATCGTCGTCTCGCTGGCCCTGGCCTGGGGACTGGGCGAGGTCGCCGGCTTCCGCCACTCGCTGGAACTGCACCCGCTGCGCGCGCGCTGGTTCTATGGCGCCTACGCGCTCGCCGTGATCGCGGCCGCGGCGCTGGTCTGGGCCTGGCCGGACCTGGTCGCGCTCAACATCGGCATCCAGGTGATGAACGCGCTGCTGCTGCCGCTGGTGCTCGGCTTCCTCATCGCGCTCGCGGTGCGCAGCCTGCCCCACGGCTTCCGTCCCTCGCGCCCTTATCTTGCCGTTGTCATGGCGGTCTCGGCGCTGACCTGCGCGCTCGGCGTGTTCGGCGCGCTGGCGGGAACGGGCCTGGTCTGAGGCCGCGCACTTTGCGCCGGCGCCCCGGCGGCATAATGTCGCGCCCGGTTCAAAGGGGGAAAATCCGATGCCGACACGATTCAGTCTCGCGGCGCTCGCCGTTGCCATGCCGATCGCCGCCCACGCCGCGGCGCCCGGTGTGCTGCAGATAGGCGTGGACCAATCCCCCGCCGGCCTCGACCCGCACAAGGCGACGGCCTTCTCCTCGGTCCTGATCGACAGCGCGATTTACGAAGGCCTGACAGCCATCGATGCCAAGCTGCAGGTGGTGCCGGCGCTCGCCGCGTCGTGGACCCTGGCGCCTGACCGCAAGACCTATGACTTCCACCTGCGCCCCGGCGCCGTGTTCCAGGATGGCTCGCCGGTCACGCCGGAGGCGGTGATCGCGAACATCAAGCGCGTCACCGACCCGAAGACGGCCTCGCCCTATGCCTCGCGCTTCACCGACATCGCCTCGATGACGGAAACCGGCAAGGACACGCTGCGCATCGTGCTGAAGACACCATCGGCGCCCTTCCTCGCGCAACTCGCCGGCCTCGCAATCGCCTCGCCCGCAGGCTTCGCCGACCTCGCGCGCAAGCCCGACGGCACGGGACCCTTCGCCTTCAAGCAATGGATCCCCGACACCTCGATCGCG
>JAJYFW010000399.1 GCA_021785335.1 Pseudomonadota bacterium | reverse complement strand
GCGGCCCTGACGCGGTCCTTTTGCCTGAGCGTTTCCGGGGGCCGGTTGCGCCTTCGGCGGCGGCGATGCCGCTCTCTCCCGCGCGGGATGGTCCGAACGGCGCATGTATGACCGATGCGCCCGCCGCGTTCAATGGGCGCCGCGCGCTACTGGCTCGCCCACACGACGCGGTGGATCCAGGCGATCTGCTCGAGGTCGAAGCTGTAGTCCGGGTAGTCCGGGTTCAGGCTCTTCAGCTCCAGCCGCCGCGCGGACTGGCGGGCAAGCTGCTTGGCCATCACCTCGCCCTCGCGCGTGCGCACCACCACGCGGTCGCCGCGCCGCACCGGGGCGGCGGGCGAGACGATGACGCGGTCGCCGTCACGGAACACCGGTTCCATGCTGTCGCCCGCGATCTCGAGCGCGTAGGCGTGCGGGTCGAGGATCTCGGGCGTCTCCACCTCGTCCCAAGCGCCGCCGACCGGGTAACCGCCATCGTCGAAATACCCCTCGCCGCCCGCCTGCGCGAAGCCGATGAGCGGGATGCGCCGTGGCCCGGTGCGCGCCGCCGGCAGCGCGCGCGCGCCGGAGACGAGCGACGCGAACGCGTCAAGCCCGGTGCTGGTCGCCTCCAGCACCTTCGCGATGCTCTCCGACGAGGGCCAGCGCGGCCGCCCGTCCGGCATGACGCGCTTGGAGACGTTGAACGTCGTCGCATCCAGGCCCGCGCGCTTGGCGAGGCCGGACGGCGAGAGGCCGTTTTCGGCGGCGAGCGTATCGATCGCGCGCCAGAGATCGGCGTGCTTCATGGCGTGCCCTGTTGCCCCCGGGGTTTGAGCCGCGGCCAGGATGATAGGAATTTTCGCCAATTGGAAATGAAAAATCCGGATGAAATATGAAAACTGTCTTCTAGAGCCATGAAACTCCCCCATCTTGCGGGGTAAGCCGCGCCGCAGCCCTAGGAGAAAGGAATTTTCTCCCGAAAAAGCACCCCGTGCCGCGGCTCAGCAGGCCGCCGGGGCAGCGTCAGCCGCCGAGGACGCGGGCCATCAGCACGACGATCCCGGAGATCGCCAGCGTCGCGTGCACGGCGACCAGCAGCGACGCCCTTCCGCGCCGCCGCCGCGCCGTCGCCAGGATCACCAGGCCGAACGCCAGCGCGATGCCGAACAGCCAGGCGGCGACCAGCCCGAACCCGGCGACGCCGATCGTCGCGTGGATCGCCGGGTCGCGCAGCGCCGCGATCAGGGCCAGCAATCCCGCCGCGGCGAGGCCCCCATGCACCAGCCCGAGCGCGCGCGCATGCGGGCGCAGGGCGCGTATGACCGCCGGCGCGGTGTCGCCGACGCGGATGAACCCGAGGGCCAGGAAGCCGCCGAGCACGGCGGCCAGGAGCAGGAGCGCGAAGGCGACGTGCAGCATCGGGCCGATGTCATAGCCCCATTCCCGACCCGCGCCAGCCCCGCGCCCCGCACGTGGCGTCGCGACCGCGCCGCGCAACCCTTTGACCGGCATCGAGTCTCATTCATAGGATCATTGTCTCCATAAACGCGCCCGATGGCAGGATTTTATTCCTTGACAGCCCACGGCCTTCGCCCACAAGCTCCGCCGCGCCGACCACGAACGCCAAAGGAGACCGCACGATGCCCCCCGCTGAAGCCCAGCACGTCGAAGCCCACGACTTCGAAGCCGCCAATCTCTCCGTCCTCGCCTACGCCCAGGGCTTCACGCTGTGGCACTACAGGGCGCCCGGGATGCGGCTCGGCGCCGTCGCCGCGGACGGCTTCCTCGAGCCGGCCGCCGAGATGCTGGCGCCGGGCGACATGGTTCTGGTCTCCGCCGGCGACGGCGGGCGCGTGCTCTACGTCACCAGGCACGGCCAGAGCGTCGCCGCCGCCCCACTCTCCTGAAAAGCCTTTCCCCCTTTTCCTGCCCACCATCCCCGCTATCGTCGCCGCCATGGCGCAACACGTTGGACTGATCACCGGCACGCTGGTGATGACGCTGGAGGGCGAGGTTCCCGTCGAGAAGCTGCACGTCGGCACCCGCGCGCTGACGCTGGCCTCGACGGAGCGCCCGATCCAGCCGCTCTCGGCGATCGCCGTCGGCCCGGTGCCGGCCGCCGCGGGGCCGATCCTGGTGCGCGCCGGCACGGTCGCGGAGGGCATGCCGATCCGCGACCTCGTCGTCGCCCCGGACCAGGCGCTGGTGATGCGCGAGGACGCCGACGACGCGATCAAGCTCGACTTCTCCAAGCGCCGGCTGATCCCCGTGCGCGACCTCGCCAACGGCGCCACCGTCACGCGCATCCGCACGCCGCGCGGCGCGCGCTACTACCGCCCGATCGTGGCGGGGTCGGACCTGCTGATGGCGGACGGCATCTGCGTCGGCGCCGCCGCCCCCTCGGCGGACCCGGCGGTGCCGCTCCTGGAATGGGGCGCCGCGCAGCCCTACCGCGAGCGGCTGCTGGCCCGCGCCCGCGCCGCCGGCTGGACGGACACCGACAACCCCGACCTCGCTGTCGAACTCGACGGCCAGCGGCTCGATCCCTTGTCGGGCACCGGCCCGGAACTGGTCGTGCAGGTGCCGGCCGGCGCCAGCGAGTTGGTGATCACCTCCCGCGTCTCCGTGCCGGACGAGTTCGAGCCCGGGAGCGGGGACACGCGCCGGCTCGGCGTGGCGCTGGCCGAGATCATGCTGGACGGCGAGATCATTCCGCTCGACAGCGACAACATCCGCACCGGCACCCTGCCGCCCGAGGGCGACGGCGCCATGGCCTGGCGCTGGACGGACGGCGCCGCGGTGCTCACCCTGCCGCCGGCCACCGGGGAAAGGACGCTGGAACTGCGGATCCACTGGGGCTGGCGCACCTACCGCGCGCCGCCGCCCTCTAGCTCGCAGCCCTGAGCACCTCGCTCGCGTGCCGCGCGCGGCCGGCCTCGGTCGCGCGCCAGCGCCCGTCGTTCTCCGCGACCAGGCCCATCGACGCCAGCCGCGCGAGGCACGGCGCGTCCTTCTCCGTGCCCGGCCGGCCGGCCCCGCCCGCCAGCACCACCCGGTGCAGCGCCGAGCGACAGCAGGTCTCGAGATAGGGCTCGTCGTACACACGCCATTCTTAGCACATTCGGCGATGTCGCACGCCGCGCGGCTTTCCAAACGCCACGCCGTCGGGCAGGAGGCGCGCATGCGAAGCCTCGCCACCGCGCTCCTGCGCCAGATGGACCCGGAGAAGGCCCATGCCTGGGCGATCCTCGCCCTGCGCGCGGGCC
>JAJYFW010000398.1 GCA_021785335.1 Pseudomonadota bacterium | reverse complement strand
AGCCGCGTGGCACTGCCCGCGAGGCCGTTGGCGACCTCGGCGATTGTCCCGTCACCGCCCGCCGCGACGACGAGCCCGGCGCCGCTGCCTGCCGCCTTGCGCGCGAGGCGCTCGGCGTGGCCGGGCGAGTCGGTGCGCTCGATCGCCACGCGCACGCCGTTTTCCGCCAGCACATCGACCACCCGCCAGAGCAGGCGGACGCGGCGACGCCCGGCGGCGGGGTTGAAGACGATGATCACGGCAGGTGGCGCGAGCTGGCGGCTGGCACGGTTGCGTTTCCGAAAGAGAACAAAATCGGCCATTGTTGTTGCGA
The DNA here is from genome assembly GCA_021785335.1 of Pseudomonadota bacterium. The sequence goes on along the minus strand of JAJYFW010000398.1, from coordinate 2,938 downwards.
TTCGATGATGGTTCCGTTGCGGCGCCGTGATTTCGCGCAGCGACCGCCACATGCTGATGGGTCATGCAAACGTCACGTGCAAAGCGGCCGGCGCGACGTCATGACGCGATGGCCATGAACGCTTTCGCCGCGCCGCAACTCGTTCAGTACCGCAGCGTCTTCATTTCGGACGCGCATCTCGGAACCCGTGGCTGCCGCAGCGATTTGCTCGCGGATTTCCTCCGCCGCGTTTCCTGCCAGCACCTGTTCCTGGTCGGCGACATCATCGACGGCTGGCGGCTGCGCCGTTCCTGGTACTGGGACGAAGCGCACGACGAGGTGCTGCGGCTGATCCTGCGACACGCGCGCGGCGGCACGCAGGTGACCTACATCCCCGGCAACCACGACGAGATGTTCCGCGCCTGGCTGCCACTCGGGCTCGAGGTGGCGGGCATCCGCCTGCGCCGCGACGCAGAGCACGTGACGGCCGCGGGCAGAAGGCTCCTGGTGATGCACGGCGACGAGTTCGACAGCGTCGTGCGCTACGCGAGGTTCCTCGCACTCCTGGGCGACTGGGCCTACACCGCGGCCCTGGTCGTCAACCGCTGGTTCAACGCGGCGCGGCGGCGGCTCGGCTATCCCTACTGGTCACTCTCCGCCTGGCTCAAGCGTCGGGTCAAGGAAGCGGTGAAGGCGATCGACCGTTTCGAGATTGCACTGGCTTGCGAGGCCCGCCGCCGCGGGTTCGACGGCGTGGTCTGCGGCCATATCCACCACGCCGAGATGCGCGAGGTGGGCGGCGTGCTGTACATCAACGACGGCGACTGGGTGGAAAGCTGCACCGCGCTCGTCGAGCACATGGACGGCCGGCTGGAGCTGGTGGACTGGGCCGCGCTGAACCGCTTCTCCTTCCACGCGCCGAGGGCGGCGGGCGCGGAAGCGGTGGCGCACACTGCCTGATTCGCTGAGCCGCAGCGAGGACCGCTTCGCCCGACTGCAGGCCGTGGGGTCAGATCCCACGCGCATACTGATCGTTTCCGACGCGTGGATGCCGCAGGTCAACGGCGTGGTGCGCACACTCGCCGCTATCCGCGCCGAACTGGCGGCGATGGGCCATGCGGTAGAGGTGTTCGGGCCGGATCGGTTTCGTACCGTTCCATGCCCGACCTATCCCGATATCCGGCTCTCGCTGTTTCCGCGCCGGCGCCTCGCCGCCATGATCGAGGGCTTCGCACCGGACGCGCTGCATGTCGCGACCGAGGGCCCGCTCGGCCTTGCGGCCCGCGCCTGGGCGCGCGGGCGCGGCTGTGCCTTCACCACCGCGTTCCACACCCGTTTTCCGGAATACATCGCCGCGCGCACCGGCATGCCGACGGCGCCGGCCTATGCCTGGCTGCGCCGCTTCCATGGCGCCGGGCAGGGGATGATGGTGGCGACCGCGAGCCTGCGCGAGGAACTCGCCGCGCGCGGTTTCCGCCATCTGCGGCCGTGGTCGCGCGGCGTCGATCTCGCGCTGTTCCGCCCGGACGATCGCGAAGAGTGGAACCTGCCGCGTCCGGTCTTTCTCTATGTCGGGCGCGTCGCGGTGGAGAAGAACATCCGCGCCTTCCTCGATCTCGACCTGCCGGGCTCGAAGGTGGTGGTCGGTGGCGGGCCGCAACTGGCGGCACTGCGGCGGGAATACCCGTCCGCGACCTTCACCGGCCCGCGCAGCGGCGCGGCGCTGGCGCGCGCCTATGCCGGCGCGGATGCGTTCGTGTTCCCCTCGCTCACCGATACGTTCGGGCTGGTGTTGCTGGAAGCGCTCGCCTGCGGCACGCCGGTCGCGGCCTATGACGTGACCGGGCCGCGCGACGTGCTGGCGGGCGCCGTGGGCCGTGTCGGCGCGGTCGACCGGGATCTGCGCCGCGCGGCGCTGGCGGCACTCGCGGGCGACCGCGCCGCCTGCCGCGCGCACGCGGAACGGTTCAGCTGGCGGGCCTGTGCCGAGATGTTTCTCTCGCACCTGGTGCCGCTCGGGGGGCATCCGCCGCCCGGCCGAGCAGCCACAGGAACAGCGCCGCCGTGACGCCGAGCAGCGCGGCGACCAGGATCACGCCCCTGGTGTCGACGGTCGCGAGCAGCAGGGCGGCAAGCGGCGGCGAGGCGGCCTGCGCCAGGAGCGCGGGCGTGGCGAGCCAGCCGAGGCGCTGCGCGTAGCCGGCGCGGCCGAACAGCGCCATCGGCAGCGTGCCGCGGTTGATGGTCAGGATGCCGTTGCTCATGCCGTAGAGCAGGGCGAAGGCGCTTGCCGCCAGCACGCCGGGCAGCAGCAGCAGCAGCGCCGCGAACGGCATCAGCAGCGCGCCGGCGCGGGCGCGCGTGAACAGCGATACGCGCCGCGAGAAGCTCCATTCCACCACCCGCCCGAGCACCTGGCCCGGCCCCAGCATCGCCGCGACGCCGACCGCCTGCGCCGCGGTGAGCCCGCGCCCCTCCAGCAGGCGCAGGATCAGCACCGCGATCCCGGAGGTGACCAGCCAGCGCAGCGTGAAGAACACCGCGAGCAGCGCCAGCGCGCGGCCGGGATTCGCGACCGGCCGGTGCCCGTCGTCCACCGCCATGCCGCCGCCGCGCCGGTGCGCTGCCCCCGCGGGTACGCCCAGCAGCATCGCCGGCAGGTTGGCCGCGAGCAGCAGCGCGGCATAGGCCAGCAGCATGCCGCGCCAGCCCCAGCGCGCCTCCAGCGCCGTGCCGAGCGGCCAGAACACGGAGCTGGCGAAGCCGGCGATAAGCGTCACGCCCATGATGGCGCGGCCGGAATCATGGCCGAACAGCACGCCGATGGTGGCGAAGGCGGCATCGTAGAGGCCAAGCGCCATGCCGGCGCCGAGCACCACCCAGCCCGCGTACCAGAGCGCCAGCCCGTGCGAGAGCGCCAGCATCACGAGCCCCGCCGCCATCACGACACAGGAGGCAG
>JAJYFW010000397.1 GCA_021785335.1 Pseudomonadota bacterium | reverse complement strand
CTGCCTGTCCGTGATGCTGGCCTTCTGGGCTGTCGGCGCCTGGCTGCAGCTGCGCCAACGCGTCAGCACGCCGCGCGGCCTCGCCGGATTGTCCGCGCTGGCGCTGCCGTTCGGCTTCGTGCTCTTCGTCGCCCACCTGTTCGGCGCCTTCGTCTTCGGTGCCTTCCTCGGCGCGGACGCGCTGGTTCGTGCCTGGCAGGCCCGCGCGCCCGCGCCGGGCCGCGCGCACCGTCTCGCAGCCGCTCTGCTGCCGCCGCTGCCCGCCGCCGCCATGCTCGGCGGGCTCTACAGCGCCACCAAGGTGCTCACCGTCGGCGGCCGCACCTCGCACGAGAAGCTGGGACTGCTCTGGCACAGCATCAGTTCGGCCTGGTTTTCCTACCCCGTGATGCTCGGGCTCGTCACCGGGCTGCTGCTCATCGTCGTGCTGCTGCGCGCCGGGCGCGCGGGACGCGTCGCGGTGTCGCCCGCGGGCCTGCTGGTGCTGCTGGTGGCCGTCGTACTCGGCCTCGCCATGCCGTTCGCCGAGCACGGGCTCCATTACGTGAATGTCCGCTTCCAGCTCTTCGCCGGCGTGCTGCTCAGCGTGGTCTTCCTGCCCACGTTCGCCCAGCGCCGCGCCGGACGGCTCGCCGCCGCGGCGCTGGGCGCGATGTTCATCTTCCGCCTTGCGATCATGCTGATCGCGTGGTCGCGCACCGGCCCCTATCTGCGCGACGTCCGCTGGATCCTCGACCAGGTTCCGTCCAACGCGCGTGTCGGCGAGGTGCAGGCGAACACGGCGCCCAAGGGGCTCAGCCCATGGATGATCGACCTCACCTGGCCCACCGATTACCATTTCCCGGTCTATCTCGCGGCCATCTCCAATCGTTTCGTCCCCGCCCTGTTCGACAAGCCGGGCCAGCAGCCCCTCGAGGCGCTGCCCGCCGAGGCCAGGACCGAGGCGGCGATGCAGACGATCCACCGCGCTGTCCTCGGCGTGCGCCATTACGGCCGCGTGGGCCCGGCACTGCGCCATTTCGACATGATGATTGTCACCGGCACCTGGGCCGGCGCGGCGCCGACGCTGCTCGACGGCCGCCTCGTCCGCGTCGCGGAGCGGCCCGGCATCGCGCTTTACCGGGTCGTGCCGCGCCGCTGATCGTACACGCCGGGCCGCGCCGGGCGAGGTTGCCATTTTCCGCCTGCCGGGTTCAATCTGTGCCCTGTCGAAACGCAGGGGGCAGGATGCGGGCATTGCTCGATCTCATTCTCAGGCGACTGATCGTCCTCGGCCGCCTCACGGTGCGCTGGCCGGACGGTTCCATCACCACCTACGCCGGCGAAAAAGGACCGGAGGCGGTTCTTGCCATCGCGGACAGCGCCACCATCCGCCGCATGGTCACGAACCCCGGCCTCTCGGTCGGCGAGGCCTATATGAACGGCACGCTGACGCCGGTCGACTGCACGATCTACGATGTGCTCGACGTGCTGATGACCAACCAGGGCTCGGAGACCGGCGGCGCGCCGCGGATGGCGCTGCGCGAACGGCTCGGCCGCATGACGCGCCGCATCGCGCAGTTCAACCGGGCCTCGCGCGCGCGGCGTAACGTGGCGCACCACTACGATCTCAACGGCCGCCTCTATTCGCTGTTCCTCGATCGCGACCGCCAGTATTCCTGCGCCTATTTCCCGCGGGGCGACGAGACGCTGGAGGAGGCGCAGCTCGCCAAGAAGCGCCACATCGCCTCCAAGCTGCGGCTCGACCGGCCGGACCTCACGGTGCTCGACATCGGCTGCGGCTGGGGCGGCATGGCGCTGACGCTGGCGCGCGACTACGGGGCGCGCGTCACCGGCATCACGCTGTCCACCGAGCAACTCGCCGAGGCGCAGGCGCGCGCCGCCGCCGAGGGGCTCTCCGACCGGGTCACGTTCGAACTGAAGGACTACCGCGCCCTGCACAGCAGCTTCGACCGCATCGTCTCGGTCGGCATGTTCGAGCATGTGGGCGTCGGCTTCTATGAGACGTTCTTCCGCGTCGTGAAGCGCTGCCTGGTGCCGGACGGGGTGGCGGTGATCCACTCGATCGGCCGCTTCGACGGCCCGGCCCGCACCAACCCGTGGCTCGCCAAGTACATCTTCCCCGGCGGCTACTCGCCGTCGCTCTCTGAGGTGCTGCCCGCGGTGGAGCGCGCCGGGCTGAAGACGGCCGACATCGAGATCCTGCGCCTGCACTACGCGATGACGCTGCGCCAGTGGCGGCGCCGCTTCGCCGCCAACCGCGACGCCATCCAGGGCCTCTACGACGAGCGCTTCTGCCGCATGTTCGAGTTCTACCTCGCGGGCTCGGAGCTCGCCTTCCGCCGCCAGGACCACATGAACTTCCAGCTGCAGCTGGTACGCGAGCAGACCGCGCTGCCGTTCGCGCGCGACTACATGGTGGAGGCGGAACGCGCGGCGGCGCGCGCGGGGGTCAGGGCCTGAGCCTTCCCCCCAATCCACGCTATCCACACCCCGGCACGCGTGCGGACCGGCGCGCGCCGGGGTAGGGAAGCGGAATGGACACGCGCGAAACCGAGTCGCCGCTGCTGGGCCTCGCCCAGCGCATGCCGCCCGCCAACCTGGAAGCGGAACAGGCCCTGCTCGGCGCGCTGCTCGCCAACAACGCCGCCTTCGACCGCGTCTCGGACTTCCTGCGCGCCGAGCATTTCGCCGATGCGATGCATGGCCGCGTCTTCGCCGCCATCGCCGCGCGCGTCGGCCGCGGGCAGATCGCGGACGCGGTCACGCTGAAGGCGGAGTTCGAGCATTCCGGCGTGCTCGACGAGGTCGGCGGCACTGCCTATCTGGCCCAGCTCGTCTCCGCCATGGTCGGTATCATCAACGCCGGCGACTACGGCCGCGCCATTCACGATGCCTGGTTGCGTCGCCAGCTCATCGAGATCGGCGAAAATGTCGTCAACGGCGCCTTCGCTTCCGACCCGGACCTCGACGCCAAGGGCCAGATCGAGGGGGCCGAGACCGCGCTCTACAACCTCGCCGAGCACGACAACGAGCGCGGCTTCGTGAGCTTTGACAGGGCGCTCGCCCAGGCCGTCGCCGCGGCGGACCGGGCGCTGCGCAGCTCCGGCGGCATCTCCGGCGTCACCACCGGCCTGCGCGACCTCGACAAGCGCCTCGGCGGCCTGCACAACTCGGACCTCATCATCATGGCCGGGCGGCCGGGCATGGGGAAATCCTCGCTGCTCACCTCCATCGCCCAGGCCGCCGGC
>JAJYFW010000396.1 GCA_021785335.1 Pseudomonadota bacterium | reverse complement strand
GACCACCGCAGAGGCGGCAGCGCGCGTGACAGTCACGAAACGGAACCGGCGCCTCCTAGCAGACACCCCTACCCCCCGCAAGCGGCCCTTCCTCAGCGCGGGGTTCCTCCCCACGCGGGGCGGCAACCTAGGCGTGGCGCGGGAGTCGCGCGAGAGGCGCGCGTCGGCTGGCCGCCTCAGCCGGCGCACAGGGCGCGCAGGCGGGCGAGGTCGTCGTGGCGGGTCCCGAGGTCCGGGCGGCGGGCCGCCATGCGCTGGTCGCGCAGCGCCTCGAGCGAGCGCAGCAGGGTGGCGAGCGGCGGGCCGCTGGCGGTGAGGCCGGCCATGTGGCGCTGGTCCATGCCGGCCGAGGGAGCGACGATGAAGCGCGCGACCAGCTCGTCGTGGTGCTGGCGCGCGGTCTCGGCGAACACGTCGCAGATGGCGAGGAACGCGCGCGCGTTGGCCTGGAACCAGGGCTCCGCCGCGCCACCCTCGTCGGCGATGGCCAGAAACTCGTCGAGCAGCGGGCGGTGGCGCATGCACTCGCGCAGGCGGGCCTGGTCCTCCGGCACCATGAACGGCGTTTTCTCCACCAGGATCGCGGCATAGGACGGGTCGTTGGCGCGGCACAGGCCGAGCAGCAGGTCGATCTCGTTGATGCCCGAGAAATCGCCGGCATTGGCGCCGCGGTACTCGGTGCGCCCGACCCGGTAGGGCTTGTAGTAGGGGCGGACGGAATAGAAGAAGCGGTCGGTGTCGAGGTTCGCGAACAGGCGCTCGTTGGCCGATTTCGCGGTCTGGAGCGCGGCCAGCGCGGCGGCGAACTCCACGTCCGCCACGGGGTTGGAGACGCCCAGCGGCACGATCCGCCCGAGCGCGTCCGCGGCGCGCTGGATGCACAGGATGCCGCGTGTGTTCTCGTCGATGAACAGGAACTCGTCCGCGAGGCCGGTGAAGCTCTTGCGCACGCCGCGCACGGCGAAGTTGCGCTGCGCCAGGTGGGCGGTGGCGAAGCGCGGCGCCATGCCGATCGAGGTGCCGACATGCATCGCCAGCGAGGAGGCCTCGCGGAACGGCGAGCGCTCCTCGCGCGCGGGGTTCGTCAGTTCGTGGCGGCGCAGGGCGCCGAGATACATGCCCACGTTGCCTAGCACGCCGAACGCGGTCTCGAACCCGTCGCCGGTGTTGCCCTCCCGCCAGAGTGCCAGGACATGCCGCTGCCCCTCGTCGCGCAGGCGCGCCTTGGTGGCCTCGCCCACGCCCTCGACATCGGCGCGGTCGGGGCGGGCGAAGTAGAGCTCCTCCAGCCGAGTGTTCATGGCGACGAAGGGTCCGCGGATCCAGCGGTCGAATGCCTGTGCGTTGGCGCTCATCGGGCGGGCGGCTCCTGGCGGGGGGGGGCGGGGACCGGGCGAGACTAGGCAGGCTCCCGGCGGCACGCGAGGCTGATTCGCGCCCAGGGCGGCGGGGCGGCGCAACCTGTCCTTGTTCTTTCAGAACGCGCCGTAAGTCATTCTGAAAACGTGGACATCCGATTCCACGGAATCGCACCGCATTGATCTGTGTCAAGGCTTCCGGCGCCAGAACGCGCATCCCCTGCCCGCCGGCGCGGGAGCCCGAGACGATTCGACAGGCGAATCGCCTGCCCCCGGAGCCTTAGTCCGGAGGACTGACGTTCATGAAACCCATCGACCTGGCCCGCGCCATGGCGGGCCTCGCGGCCCTCGCCGCGGTCGCCGCCATCGCGCCTGCGGCCCACGCCGCCGGCAGCCCGGCCGGCGACCCGCTGGGCGGCAACCTGCTGATCGCGGACCGCGGCGGCGGCTACCTGCTCGTCGTCAACCCGGCGAAGCAGGTGGTCTGGTCGCAGCACCTCACCTGGAAAAGCCCGACCGGCATCCACTCCAAGTGGGCCGACGACGCCTTCCTCACGCCCGACCACCGCCACATCATCTTCAACGAGGAGGACAACCAGGCCATCGACATCATGTCGATCGCGACCGGGCAGATCACCTGGACCTACGGCCATCCCGGCGTGAAGGGCTCCGCACCCGGCTACCTCAACACGCCGGACGACGCCTTCCAGCTTCCCGACGGCACGGTCGAGACCTCCGACATCGTCAACCAGCGGGTCATCTTCATCAATCCGAAGACGAAACAGATCGTCCGCCAGTACGGCACCACCGGCAAGCGCGGCCACCAGCCGCCCACGCTGCTCAACGCGCCGGACGGCGCCTATCCCACGCCGGACGGCGGGATGCTGATCACCGAGATCGGCTGGGGCCACGGCGACACCAGCTGGCTCGACCGCATCAGCCCCACCGGCAAGCTCGACTACAGCATCACCACCAACATGACCTATGCCTCGGACGGCAACGTGACGCCGCACGGCAACGTCATCGTGGTGGACTACCAGAAGCCGGGCGCGATCGAGATCTACTCGCCCCAGGGCAAGGTGCTGTGGAACTACCGCCCGACCTCCGGCATCGGCGAGCTCAACCATCCGTCCAACGCCATCGTTCTGCCCAACGGCAACATCCTGGTCTGCGACGACTGGAACGACCGCGTGATGGTGATCAACCGCCAGACCAAGGCGATCATGTGGAACTACGGGCACCTCGGCGTCGCGCGCAACGCCGCGGGCTATCTCAACATCCCCGACGAGGTGGTGTTCATCCCCAACTCCTGGAACGTGAGCTGGGCGAAGAAGTAATCCTCGTTCCGTAACGAAACGCGGCGCGGGGGTCGCCTGCCCCGCGCCGCTGTCGCGTTCAGACCCCGAACGACGCCCCCGGCGCCCGCGGATAGGGGTCGAGCGCCAGGGCCAGTTGTTCCGCCGCCGCCTCGCCGAGGTCCATCGTGCCGTCCTCGCAGGGGATCTCGTCCTCGTCCTCGAGGTCGGGCTCGGGGTTCTCGGTGCCGGCGGGGACGAAGCGCACGGCGAAGCGCTCGCGCACCCGCGCCTCGAACACCTCGCCGCTGACGACGCAGACCTGGCTCACCACCGCGTCGAGCTCGCCCTCGGCGCGCACCGAGCCCTTCGGCCCCGGTGCCAAGCGGAAGCGGCAGGCGAGGCGCGCGACCGCTTGCAGGCCGAAGCGACGGGCGAGCGCCGCGCATTCCTCCGCGGTCGCCTCCACGCGCACCTCCGGCGGCGGGCGCGCCATCCGCTCCGGACGGGAGAACTCCGGTTTCAGAGCTTGCCCATCTCCTTCAGCACCTCGGACGCCACCTTGAACGCGTCGAGGCAGGCCGGGATGCCGCAATAGATGC
>JAJYFW010000395.1 GCA_021785335.1 Pseudomonadota bacterium | reverse complement strand
ATGAGGGCCCGTTTCATGGAACTTGGTCTCGTTCGCGCGCGTTTCAACAGTGCCGGCTGCCTCGATTGTTGCAAGGAAGGGCCGTCCACCGTGATCTACACGGAAGGCATCTGGTACCGCATCACGACGCGGGAGGAAGCGGACCTGGTGCTGGAACGGCACCTGCGGGACGGCGGGCGCGTGCCGGAACTCCAGATCGATAAATGAGAACCCGGGCTCCGCCCGGACCCGGCAAGGGCCGTCGCGCCAAAGGCGCGCTACTCGCGCGATAGCCCTTGCATTCCATCTCCGGATAGTCTCGCGGGGTGAACACCGACACCATCTTCGCGCCGGCAACCGCCCAGGGACGGGCGGCGATCGCTGTGCTCCGCCTTTCGGGACCGGCTACGCGCGAGGTGCTGCGCACGCTTTGCGCGCCGCCACCGCCACGCGAGGCGCGGTTGCGGACGCTGCGCGCGGCGAGCGGCGAGTCGCTCGACCATGCCATCGTGCTCTGGCTCCCGGGTCCCGCCTCGTACACCGGCGAGGATTCGGCGGAGCTGCACCTGCACGCCGGCCCAGCCATCCTCGCCGCCGTTGCCGCCGCGCTCACCGAGGCCGGCGCACGACCGGCCGAGCCCGGCGAGTTCACCCGCCGCGCCTTTCTCGCCGGCAAACTCGACCTCACCGAGGCGGAGGCCGTCGCCGACCTCGCCGCCGCCGAAACCGAGGCGCAGCGCCGTCAGGCGCTCCGCCAGCTCGAGGGCGGGCTCGCGGAGCGCCTGCGTGCCTGGTCCCAACGCCTCACGGATATTCTCGCCCACGCCGAATCCCTGATCGACTTCCCCGACGAGGATCCCGACCAGCTTCTGGCGGAACTGGGCGCCGGGCGCGCGGCGCTCGCCTCCGAACTGCGCGCGGCGATCGAGGACACAACCGGCGAACGCCTGCGCGAGGGCCTGGTCTTCGCCATCGCCGGCCCGCCGAATGCCGGCAAGTCGACTCTATTTAATATATTGGCCGGACGCGACGCCGCCATCGTCGCCGCCACCCCCGGCACCACCCGCGACGTGATCGAGACCCGCGTGGTCCTGGGCGGCGTGCCCGTGACACTGCTGGACACCGCGGGCCTGCGCGACTCGGCGGACCCGGTCGAACAGGAGGGGATCGCCCGCGCCCGCGCCCGCGCCGCCGAGGCGGACCTGGTGCTGAGCCTCCACGCCGCCGGCACCACGCCGCTGTCGGTGGAGGCGCGCCGCGTGCTCTCCGTCGCCACCAAGACGGACCTGCATCCGAGCAAGGCGGAACTCGCCGTCAGCGCCGCCACCGGCACGGGGCTCGCCGCGTTGCGCGAGCGCCTCGCCGGGGAGGCAAACGTGCTGACTCGCGCCGCCGGCCCTCCGCCCCTTACGCGTGCCCGCCACCGCGCGGCCCTGGCCGAGGCCTCGCGCTATCTGGAAACGAGGGCGGAGCTTCCGGAACTCATCGCCGAGGATCTGCGCGCCGCCAGGAGCGCTCTCGGCCGCATTACCGGCGAGACGGGCGTCGAGTCCGTGCTCGATGCCATCTTCGCCCGTTTCTGCATTGGCAAGTAGCTGACTTTAAATCTTTAATTCGTATTGGCATCGAAATCCCGCGCCGCCGGCCGCCGACTATGGTGTTACGATGTCGTAATATTATGACGCGGCCTGGCCCAGCGATGCGGCAAATCCACGTAACGCTTGGCGCGGGGCCCGGCACTCCGATAGAAGCCCGCGCGAGGACAGAGTTATGCACAACCCGAACCCGGATATCGTCGTGATCGGCGGCGGCCATGCCGGCACCGAGGCCGCGGCCGCCGCCGCGCGCATGGGCGCGCGAACCCTGCTGGTGACGCATAGCTCAGCCACCATCGGCGCTATGTCGTGCAACCCTTCGATCGGGGGCGTCGGCAAGGGGCATCTGGTGCGAGAGATCGACGCGCTCGACGGCATCATGGGCCGGGCCGCCGACATGGCAGCGATCCACGTGAAGCTGCTCAACCGCTCGAAGGGCCCTGCCGTGCGGGGGCCGCGGGCCCAAGCGGACCGCAAGCTGTATCGGCAAGCGGTGCGGGCGCTTCTGGATGCAACGCCGAATCTCGCCATCCTCGAGGGCTCCGTGGACGATTTGGAACTCCATGCCGACGGGTGGCTCGCCGGCATCGTCATGTCGGGCGGAACCCGGATTCGCTGCGCCGCTGCTGTCTTGACGACAGGGACATTCCTACGCGGAGTCATTCATGTGGGAAGCCGACAGACTCCCGCTGGTCGCGTCGGCGAGGCACCGGCCATACAACTGGCTGTACGACTCGCGGCGCTGGATCTACCGATGGGTCGGCTCAAGACCGGCACGCCGCCGCGGCTGGACCGCGCGAGTCTGGACTGGGACAGCCTGGCGCCTGACGCCGGCGACGCGGAACCCGAGCCCTTCTCCACGCTCACGGAGGCGATCACCAACCCCCAGATCGCCTGTCGCATCACCGCGACGACGCCCGAGACGCACGCGCTCATCAGGGAGAACCTCCACCTGTCGGCGATCCACGCCGGAGCCATCTCTGGTCGCGGCCCGCGCTATTGCCCCTCCATCGAGGACAAGGTCCAGCGCTTCGCCGCCCGTGAGCGACATCAGATCTTCCTTGAGCCGGAAGGACTGGACGATTCCACGGTCTATCCGAATGGCATCTCAACCTCGCTGCCGGAGGACGTGCAGCTTCGGCTGCTCACCACGATCCCGGGACTGGAGCATGCACGCATGCTCCGTGCTGGCTACGCGGTGGAATACGACTACGTGGATCCTCGGGCCCTGTTGCCGACGCTGGAACTCAAGGCGCTACCAGGCCTGTTCCTGGCGGGCCAGATCAACGGCACGACCGGCTACGAGGAAGCTGCGGCGCAGGGAATTCTCGCCGGCATCAACGCCGCGCGGCGGGCGGGCGGCGCTCCCGGCGTCACACTCGACCGCGCCCAGGCCTATATCGGCGTGCTGGTGGACGACCTGGTGACCCAGGGCGTCTCGGAGCCATACCGGATGTTCACGTCGCGGGCCGAGTACCGGCTCCAGTTGCGCGCGGACAACGCGGATCTGCGGCTGACGGACTGGGGCATCGACGTGGGCGTGGTAGGCCCTGCTCGCGCCGTGGCGCACACGCTATATAAGAGCGAGATCGAGGCGGCACGATCCGGTCGACCCGCAGGGGCGCGAGCACGGGCGCAGGCGGCGACTGAGGCGCTCTATGCGGGCTATCTGCGGCGGCAGGAGGCGGAAATTCGAGCC
>JAJYFW010000394.1 GCA_021785335.1 Pseudomonadota bacterium | reverse complement strand
GTAGGTCTTGGTGGCACCGACCGGGCCGCGCTCGTCGACCGGCTCGCCGATCACGTTGAGGATCCGCCCGAGCGTCTGCGGGCCCACGGGCACCGAGATCGGGGCACCGGTGTCCACCACCTCCTGCCCGCGCACCAGGCCGTCGGTGCTGTCCATCGCGATGCAGCGCACCGTCTTCTCGCCCAGCTCCTGCGCCACTTCCAGCACGAGGTTCTGGTTGTGCAGCTTCGTCACCAGCGCGTTCTGCATGAACGGCAGCGTGCCGTCGAACTGCACGTCCACGACCGCGCCCAGGACCTGCGACACGCGGCCCACGTTGTTACTCGCCATCAGCCTTCTCCTTCTGTGCGCGCCGCGGTCAGACCGCTTCCGCGCCCGAAATGATCTCGATGAGTTCCCTGGTGATGTTCGCCTGGCGCGCGCGGTTGTAGTTGAGCGTCAGGCGCTTGATCATGTCACCGGCGTTGCGCGTCGCGTTGTCCATCGCGCTCATGCGCGCGCCGTGCTCGCCCGCCGCACTTTCGAGCAGCGCGCGGTAGATCTGCACCGCGAGGTTCTGCGGCAGCAGCTTCGCCAGCACGTCCGCCTCCTCCGGCTCGACCTCGACGATGCCGCCCGTCTGCACCGGCACGTTCTCCGGGACCGGCGCGGGCACGAGGCGCGTCTCCGTCGGGATCTGCGAGATCACGGAGTGGAAGCGGTTGTAGACGACGGTGACGACATCGGCCTCGCCCGCCTCGACCATCGCGATCACGCGCGCGGCGATCGCCTCGGCGTCGGCGTAGCCGATGCTCTTGCGGCCGGCGAAGCTCACGTCCTCGCCGATGCGGCTGGCGAGTTCGCGCCTGAGGTAGTCGCGGCCCTTGCGCCCGATCGGCATGATCCGCACCGTCCTGCCCTCGGCCTCGAGCCGGCGGGCGATGTTGCGGGTGAGGCGGCCGATATTGGTGTTGAAGGCGCCGGCGAGGCCGCGGTCGGCGGTGACCGGCAGCAGCAGATGCGTCTGCTCCTTGCCGGTGCCCACGAGCAGCCTCGGCGCGGACGGGCCCGAGACCGAGGCCGCGAGCGTGCCGAGCATGCGCTCCATGCGCTCCGCGTAGGGGCGCGCCGCCTCGGCCTGGGTCTGCGCGCGGCGCAGCTTGGAGGCGGCAACCATTTTCATCGCGGAGGTGATCTTCTGCGTCGATTTGACGCTGTTGATCCGTACCCGCAGGGATTTCAGGCTCGGCATCAGGCGGTCCTCAGGTTAGCAGCACCTCAGGCGAAGCTCTTCACGAACTCGTCGAGGAAGGCGACGAGCTTCTTGTCGGTGTCCGGCTTGATCTCGCGGTCGCGCCGGATGGCCTCGAAGATGCCCGGGTCGCGCACGTGGATCTGGCTCAGTAGCTGCGCCTCGAAGGCGCCGATGCGGCCCACGTCGATGCCGTCGAGATAGCCGCGGGTGCCGGCGAAGATCGCCACCACCTGTTCCTCAACCGCGACCGGCTTGAACTGCGGCTGCTTCAGGAGCTCCGTCAGCCGCACGCCGCGGGCGAGCAGCTTCTGCGTCGCGGGGTCGAGGTCGGAGGCGAACTGCGCGAAGGCCGCCATCTCGCGGTACTGCGCGAGCTCGAGCTTGATGCGCCCGGCGACCTGCTTCATCGCCTTGATCTGCGCCGAGGAGCCGACGCGCGAGACCGAGAGGCCGACGTTCACCGCCGGGCGGATGCCTTTGAAGAACAGTTCCGTCTCCAGGAAGATCTGCCCGTCGGTGATCGAGATCACGTTGGTCGGGATGTAGGCCGAGACGTCGCCCGCCTGGGTCTCGATGACCGGCAGCGCGGTGAGGCTGCCCGCGCCCATGGCGTCGGACATCTTCGCCGCGCGCTCGAGCAGGCGCGAGTGCAGGTAGAACACGTCGCCGGGATACGCCTCGCGTCCCGGCGGGCGGCGCAGCAGCAGCGACATCTGGCGGTAGGCGACAGCCTGCTTGGAGAGGTCGTCGTAGAAGATGACCGCGTGCATGCCGTTGTCGCGGAAATACTCGCCCATCGCGCAGCCCGTGTAGGGGGCGAGGAACTGCATCGGCGCGGGGTCGGAGGCGGTGGCGGCGACGACGATGGAGTAGTCCATCGCGCCGTTCTCCTCGAGCGTGCGCACGAGCTGCGCCACGGTGGAGCGCTTCTGCCCGACCGCGACATAGATGCAGTAAAGCTTGCGGCTCTCGTCGTCGCCGTGGTTGGCGGTCTTCTGGTTGATGATCGTGTCCACGATCACCGCGGTCTTGCCGGTCTGGCGGTCGCCGATGATCAGCTCACGCTGGCCGCGGCCGATCGGGATCAGCGCGTCGATCGCCTTGATGCCGGTCTGCACCGGCTCGTGCACCGACTTGCGGGGAATGATGCCGGGTGCCTTGACCTCGACGAGGTGGCGCTCGCCCTGGATCGGGCCCTTGCCGTCGATCGGGTTGCCGAGGCCGTCGACCACGCGGCCGAGCAGGCCCTTGCCGACCGGCACGTCCACGATGCGGCCGGTGCGCGAGACGGTGTCGCCCTCGCGGATGCCGCGGTCGTCGCCGAAGATCACGACGCCGACATTATCGCTCTCGAGGTTGAGCGCCATGCCGGTGAGGCCGGCGGACGGGAACTCCACCAGCTCGCCCGCCATCACGTTCTGCAGCCCGAAGACGCGGGCGATGCCGTCGCCGACGGAGAGAACCTGACCGGTCTCGGCGACATTGGCCTCGGTGTCGAACGAGGCGATCTGCTTCTTCAGGATGTCGGAGATTTCGGCGGGGCGGATCTCCATATCAGGCGGCTCCCTTCATGGCGTATTGCAGGCGCTGCAGACGCGAGCGCAGCGAGGTGTCGTAGAGGCGGGCGCCGACGCGCAGCGTCATGCCACCCAGGATCTCGGGGTCGACGGTGGTGGAAATCTCGATGCGGGCATAACCCGCCTCGATCAGCCGGGCGCGCAGCGCCTGTTCCTGCGTGGGCGAGAGGGGGCGCGCGGTGGCGACATGCGCCACGACCACGCCGCGGCGTTCCGCGACTAGGGCGGCGAAGCCGGCGACGATGGCGCGCAGCTCGCGCGCGCGGCGGTTGGCCACGACGACGCCGGCGAAGTCCAGGATGAGCTTGGAGAAGCCCTGCCCGGTCAATACCGCGCGCAGCGCCTTCTGCGCCGTGTGCACGTCGATCAGCGGGCTCTGCAGCAGGCGGCGCAGGTCGGCGCTGGCGTCGATCAGGCGGCCCAGCGCCTCCATCTCCTGCACGGCGCGGTCCAGCGCGCCCTGCTCGCC
>JAJYFW010000393.1 GCA_021785335.1 Pseudomonadota bacterium | reverse complement strand
TGGCGTTCAAGGCGGATGGCTGGCAGGCCTACAAGATCCACCCGCCGCGCGATCCCGCCACCGACATCAAGGTCTGCGCGGCGGTGCGCCGCGCGGTGGGCGACGACTACCGATTGATGCTCGATTCCACCTGGTCCTACGGCTACACCGACGCGCTGCGGGTCGGCCGCGCGATCGAGGAGATGGGGTACTACTGGTACGAAGACCCGCTGGCGGACGAGGACATCTACAACTACGTGAAGCTGCGCCAGAAGCTGGATATCCCGATCCTGGCCACGGAATATCCCGCCGGCGGGCTCGATACCTACCCGATCTGGCTGACCGAGCGCGCCACCGACTATCTGCGCGGCGACATCCCGAACAAGGGTGGCCTCACCACCATGCTGAAGACCGCGCATCTCGCGGAAGCCTTCGGCGTGAACTACGAGATCCACCACAGCGGCAATTCGCTGAACAACCTCGCCAACCTGCATCTGTGCATGAGCCTGAAGAACACGACGATGTTCGAGGTGCTGCTGCCGCACGGGGCGCACAAGTTCGGCATGGCGAAGGAAATCGAGATCGACGCCGACGGCAGGCTGCACGCGCCGGCCGGGCCGGGCCTGGCGGCGGAGATCGACTTCGACCTGATCGCTCGCCAGACGGAAGCCGTGCTGCGGTAGCCGTCGGGATCGCCCGAAGATCCAAGTCCTTGCAACGGGCTTTCGTTCCCCGGCCCGGCTTCGCCGCGCGTGCCGCGGCCGGCTTAACCATTTTGTCAGCGTTATCGGGTTAGGGCGTCCCGGTACGTCTCACCGGATGTTGTTATGAACGAAGCCGTCGCCCTGCCGCGGCCGCTTGGCCGCATCGCCGGACTCAGCCCCGCCCTGGCCACGGTCCTGGCCGGGATGCTGGTGGTTGTGCTGCGGGACGGCGTCAACCACCCCCGCCCGGTGCTCACGATCCTGGCCGCGCTGGCGCTGCCGGCGCTGGTGTTCCTGCTGGCCCGCACCCTGCACCAGCTCCGCCTGCTGCGCCGCGAGCTCGCGATGCTGGAGGAAAACCGCCTCGGCATCCTGATGCGGATCGCCGCCGACGGCACGGTGGTCCACGTCACCGCCTCCTCCCTCGCGGTTCTCGGCCATCCCCCGGGGGCATTGCTCGGCCCGTCCCTGGTCGCACTCTGTCACCCGGAGGACCGGCCGGCGCTGCGGGAGATTCTGCTCGCCCACCCCTCGCCCCGCGGCACGATCGAGCGCTGCCTGCGCTTCCGCCACGCCGACGGACGGTGGCTGCCCACCGAGCTCTGGTTCGGCCGGCCGGAGGGCGAGAACCGGGTGTGCGTGCTGCGCGACATCTCCCGCCGTCTGCGCACGGAGGCGACGCTGCGCGACAGCGAGGCGCGCTTCCGCCTGCTCACCGAGAACGCCGGAGACATGATCGTGCGCACCCGCGCCGACCGCTCCCGCGCCTATGTCTCCCCGGCCTCCCATGCCCTGCTCGGCTTCACCCCGGCCGAGATGCTGGGCCTCGATTTCCTCGCGATGGTGCATCCGGACGACCGGGCGGAGGTGGCGGCCGGCTATGAACGCTTCTGCGCGACCGGCGGGCGGACCACGATGTCCTACCGCCTGCGCCGCAAGGACGGCGCCTACGTGGCGGTGGAAGCCGCCTGGGTCACGGTGCCGGCGGAGACCGGGGAGGGAAACGAGGTGGTGGCGATCGTGCGCGACGTCTCCGCGCGCATGGCCGCCGAGGCGCGCATCGCCTTCCTGGCTCGGCACGACCCGCTGACCGGTCTCGCCAACCGCATGTTGTTCCAGGAGCGCGCCGAGGAGGCGCTGCGCCGGGTCGGGCGGGGCGAAACGATGGCGGTCCTGTGCCTCGATCTCGACCGGTTCAAATCGGTGAACGACACGCTGGGCCACGCCGCCGGCGATTCGCTGCTGCGGGCGGTGGCGGACCGGCTCGCCGCCTGCGCGCGGGAGGTCGATACGGTCGCGCGGCTGGGCGGGGACGAGTTCGCGCTGCTGCAGGTGGGCATCTCCCGGGCGGAAGATTCCGCGGTGCTCGCCGCGCGATTGCTGGAAGTCCTGTCCGGGCCGTACGAGATCGCCGGCCAGGCGGTGCGGATGGGCGCCAGCCTCGGCATCGCGATCGGCCCGGTGGACGGCACCGGCTACGAAACCTTGATGCAGAAGGCCGACGTGGCGCTGTATCGCGCCAAGGCCGAGGGGCGGGGCGCCTGGCGTTTCTACGATGCCGCGATGGACGCCCCTCGCCTGCTGCGCCAGCAACTCGAACTCGATATCGGGCCGGCGCTGGATCGGGGCGAGTTCGCCCTGCACTACATGCCGCTCGTCGCCCTCGAGGACGGCCGCATCACCGGCTTCGAGGCGCTGCTGCGGTGGAACCACCCCGCGCGGGGCACGATCGAGCCGGAGGCGTTCATTCCGGTCGCCGAGGAGACCGGCCTGATCCTCCCGCTCGGCGCCTGGGCCCTGGCCGAAACCTGTGCCACCGCGGCCGGATGGCCGGCGCACGTGCGCGTCGCGGTCGCTCTCTCGCCGGTGCAACTGCGCTCCGCGAGTCTGCTGGGCGCGGTCACCGCGGCGCTGGAGCGGAGCGGCCTGCCGCCCGGACGGCTGGAGCTCGAGATCGCGGAAGCCGTGCTGCTGCGCCACGACGAGGCGACCTTGGTGGCGCTGGCGGCGCTGCACCGGATCGGCGTGCGCATCGCGATGGACGACTTCGGGTCGGGTTACTCCTCGCTGCGCTCCCTGCAGAATTTCCCGCTGGGCCGGATCAGGCTGGGCCGCAGCTTCGTGCGCGATCTCGCCACGGGCGACGGCGGCGTGGCGATCGTCCGCGCGGTGGCGGGGCTGGGGCGCAGCCTCGGCATCGAGACCCTCGCCGAAGGCGTGGAGACCGTGGACCAGGTCGAGCGCCTGTGCGCCGAAGGCTACGACGAGGGGCAGGGATTCCACTTCGGCCGCCCCGGCGGGCCCGAGACGATCGCGCCGCTGCTGGCGCGGCACGGCTGGCGCGGATCGCCCGATCCGCCCGCGACGCGGGACACGGCCGACTGCCGCGCCGTCCCCGTCGCCTGATCGGGGGCGCGCCCGTTCCCGTCGTGGCCGGCCGTCGAGCCGGCCTTCCATCCGCGACACGGGACACGGCCGACTGCCGCGCCGTGCCCGCCGCCTGACCGGGCGCGCGCCCCTTCCCGTCATGGCCGGCCCTCGAGCCGGCCATCTGCCCCCGATCGTTCGTGCGCGGATGGCCGGGTCAAGCCCGGCCATGAC
>JAJYFW010000392.1 GCA_021785335.1 Pseudomonadota bacterium | reverse complement strand
CAAGGGGAGGCTGGAGGGGCTGACGGTCGCGATCTGCGGCGACATCGCCCATTCCCGCGTGGCGCGCTCGAACATCCACCTGCTCGGCACCATGGGCAGCCGGGTCCGCGTGGTCGGCCCGCCGACGCTGATCCCGGCCGAGGTCGCCCGCCTCGGCGTGGACGTGTTCCACGACATGAAATCCGGCCTCGAAGGGGCCGATATCGTGATGATGCTGCGGCTCCAGCGCGAACGCATGGAAGGCAAGGGCGGCGCCCCGGTTCCCAGCCCGCGCGAGTATTTCCGCTTCTGGGGCCTGGATGCCGAGAAGCTCGCCTATGCGAAGCCCGACGCCCTGGTGATGCACCCCGGCCCGATGAACCGCGGCGTGGAGATCGACAGCGCGGTGGCCGACGACCCGGTCCGCAGCGTCATCCGCGAGCAGGTGGAGATGGGGGTCGCCGTGCGCATGGCCGTGCTGGACACGCTGGCGCGGGGGGCGGGAAATGGCTGAACCCACCGGCGGCGACACGCTGTTCGTCGGGGTCCGCCTGCTCGACCCCGCCACCGGCCTCGATCAGCGGGGGGAACTGCTGGTCCGCGACGGACGGATCGCCGATTTCGGCCCCGCGCTGGGCCGGCCGGACGGGGCGCGCGTGATCGAGGGCGAGGAGGGCGCGGTGCTGTGCCCCGGTCTGGTCGATCTGCGCGCCGCGCTCGGCGAACCCGGGGCGGAGTACCGGGAAACGATCGCCTCCGCCGCCCAGGCCGCCGCCGCGGGGGGGATCACCACCCTGGTCGCGCTGCCCGACACCAGCCCGGCGATCGACGATCCCGCCCTGGTCCGCCTGCTGCGCGCGCGCGGGGAGGAAACCGGCAGCCTGACCATCCTGCCCTACGGCGCCGTGACGCGCGGCTGCCGGGGCGAGGAGATGGCGGAACTCGGTCTGCTCGCCGAGGCCGGCGCGGTCGCGTTCACCGACGGCGCGCGGGCGGTCGGCCCGGCGCGGCTGATGCGCACCGCGCTTGCGTACGCACGCGGTTTCGGCGCGCGGATCGTGCAGCACCCGGAGGACCCGTCGCTCGCCGGTACCGGGGTGGCGACCGAGGGCGAGCTGGCGACCCGGCTCGGCCTGCCCGGCATCCCGGCGGCGGCCGAGGCGATCCTGGTGGCGCGCGACATCCGCCTGGCGGCGCTGACCGGCGGCGCGGTGCATTTCGCCCATGTCTCCACCGGGGAGGCGCTGGGGCTGATCCGCCGCGCCAAGGACGCGGGGATCGCGGTGACCTGCGACACCGCCCCGCCCTATTTCGATCTGAACGAAACCGCGATCGGCGAGTTCCGCAGCTACGCCAAGCTGTCCCCGCCGCTGCGGACCGAGGCGGACCGGCTGGCGGTGGTGGCAGCGCTGGCGGACGGCACGATCGACGCGATCGCGTCCGACCACCAGCCGCGCGATGCCGATGATACGCGCCTGCCGTTCGCGCAGGCCGCGCCCGGTGGGGCGGGGCTGGCGACGCTGCTGGGGGTGAGCCTGGCGCAGGTGCACGGCGGCGCACTGAGCCTGGCGCAGGCGATCGGGCTGCTGACGGCGCGGCCGGCGGCGTGGCTGGGGGTGGCGGCGGGGCGACTCGCGAAGGGCGCGGCGGCGGATCTGTGCCTGTTCCACCCCGAGCGCGCCTGGGTGGTGGAGGCGGGCGAACTGCCGGGCAAGGCGCAGAACACGCCGTTCGACGGGCGGGCGCTGGAGGGGCGGGTGATCGGGACTTGGAAGGCGGGGCGGCGGGTGTTCGGGTAGGGGGAACCCGGCCCGCTACTGGCGCGCCCCGTGCGCCGGGGCCGGGGCCGGCGAGGGGCGGGGCCTACCTTGCGGCGTCAACGGCACAGGGCACCGAGGGCGCACATGCCTGCGTCCTTGGATCCGCCCTCAGGCGGGCACCGGGATCGCCGGCGGCCGGCGGCGCAGCAGACGCAGCAGCGGCTGTTCGACCAGGCGGGAAAACACCACTCCGCCGGCGATCGCGATCGCGGCAATCGCCACGAAGCTGACGTCCAGCGTCAGCGGCACGAAGGGCCTGATCCGCAGCAGAACCTGCTGCAGGATCATGATCGCGATCAGATGGGTGAGATAGATCGAATAGGACGCGGTGCCGACCGCGAACAGCGACGCGGGCACCTTGAGCGTGCCGGCGCGCTCGGAACCGACCAGTCCATAAAGGATCATGGCCGCGGCCAGCGCGTAGGTCAGTTGGCGGGGGGGCCATTCGATCGGCACTACGGGGCCGAACGAGACGATCATGCCATTGGTGAAAAACAGCAGAGTCCCGAGCACCAGCAAGCTGCGCGGCCGCCAGGCCGGACCGCGACTCACGAGCAACGCGACGCCCATGCCGAAAAAGAATTCGATGTTGAAAATCCTGAACGGAAGATAGCCGGCGAGACCCTGGAACCAGGGCGCGCCAGTGACCCAGAAAAAGGCGATATTCCAGCTGATCAAGGCGGCCCAGAGGGCCAGCACCAGCCGTCCCGCTGTGCGGTTCAGCAGCAGCATGCCGAACAAGAGGTAGAACAGGACCTCGTGGCGCAACGTCCAGGCCACGCCGAGGATGGGGTCCTGCAGGCGCGGCACGACCATTCTGCACCGGTCAGTGTCGCGGTGCTGCGGCCAGCTCCCGGGCGGCATGTAGAAGGTGAAGATACGGATGCCGTCGGTGCCGAGGCGCGCGGCCACCTCCAGGGCGCGGGCAAAGCGGCGGCGGTGCTCGGCCAGATCCGAGTCGATCTTCACCTTGCCGAGGGGTGATGCATAAGCGCTCACCCGCAGGCCGGCGGCGGTTATCGCACGGGCGGCCTCCTCCGCGACCTCGGGGTCGCTGTCGATCAGGCTCCTGCCGCCAGAGGCGCGGACCTCGATATGGCGGAGGCCGAGGGCGGAGAGGGCCGCGCACTGGTCGGCCATGGGGCCGGCGGCCTCGTCGCCGAGGGCGGAGAGCTTGAATGCCAAGGTACAGTCCTCCCAATCCCGCAGGCTGCGGTCCTGCTTTCGGACGGCCGCGCCGGCGTCCTGCCGCGGACAGGCAGGGATGTGCTCTTGCGGCGCCATCCCGCGGCCGCCGGTGACGGGGGGACAGGGGGGGGGGGGGGGGGAGCGTGCCCCAGCGGGGGGGGGCGGAGGGGGCGCTCCCGGGCCGTTCTGAGGGGCACCCTCCGCAACCGGACGCATACGTTGGCGCCCGGGGTGGACGGTGATGGCCTGGGGTCTGGCGCTCAGCGGCGGGGGGCTTCTCGGCGCGGCACACCTTGGGGTGCTC
>JAJYFW010000010.1 GCA_021785335.1 Pseudomonadota bacterium | reverse complement strand
GATGCACCGAGCCGCGCAAGCGCTCCTCGGCAAGCACGACTTCACGTCCTTCCGCGCCGCCGCCTGCCAGGCGAAATCCCCGCTGCGCACTCTCGACCGGCTGGACATACGCCGCGAGGGCGAACTCATCGTGATCGAAACCGCGGCTCGCAGCTTTCTCCACCACCAGGTGCGCAACATGGTGGGCTCGCTGGCCCAGGTAGGGCAGGGGCGCTGGCCGGAATCCCACGTCGGCACGGTCCTCGCCGCCCGCGACCGCCGCGAGGCCGGACCCACCGCGCCGCCGGACGGCCTCACCCTCGTCGCCGTCCGTTACGCCATCGATCCGTTCGCGTCCGTCAGCCCGGTCAGCCTCACCGCCCGGTGAGCAGCAGCGGCCCTTCCACCACGATCGCCAGCACCAGGTGCACCGCGACGACCAGCACCGCCGCGCGCAGCCGCGAAACCCCCAGCCCCACGCGCGCCAGGAACCACGACAGCGCCAGCGCATAGGCGACCAGAACCACGATCAGCGCCACCGCCACCGCTTCCGGCGCCATCCCCACGGAGACCGCGATCTGCACCAGCGGCATCAGCACGAAGATCGCCAGCATCGGCGCCCACTGGCACCAATTGACCGCGGTCGCGTAGCGCAGCCACGGCTCCTCGCGCTTCCAGCGCACCGCCAGCCAGTGCGAGACCACCGGCTGCGCCAGCATCGCCACCACGGTGCTGCCGATCGATTCCAAGGCGATGCCGACGTGCCCGCTCATCGCCAGCAGCAGCCCGCCCACCAGCGTCAGCGCCAGCATCGGCGCGAAGCTGTTGAGAAACCCCTGCACGCTGTCGGGAAACCCCGCCATCCCCTCGGCACGGAACAGCGCGAGCCGCAGCACGCCGCCGCCGATGCCGATGCGCCGCGGCGCCATCCGTCCCGGCTTCATGCCCGGCGGCGTCGTCATCCCAGGAACGCGCCGATCACCGCGCCATAGGCGGCGGCCAGCGCCCGCAGTTCCGCCACCGGCACCGCCTCGTCGGTCTTGTGCATCGTCGCCCCCACCAGCCCGAACTCCGCCACCGGGCAAAGCCGCGTGATGAACCGCGCGTCGGACGTCCCGCCCCCGGTATCGAGCCTCGGCACCACCCCCGTCGCCGCCTCGACCGCCCCCGCGAGCTTCGCCACCGCCGGCCCCGGCGCGGTCAGGAAACTTTCGCCTGAAACCGAAACGGCCAGCTCGTGCCGCGGCGCATGCCGCGCCAGCACCTCGCGCAGCCACGCCTCCAGCGACGTCCCGGAATGCAGGTCGTTGAACCTGATGTTGAGCCTCGCCGTCGCCACCGCGGGGATCACGTTGGTCGCCGGGTTCCCGACATCGATGCTCGTCACCTGCAACGTGCTGGGCTCGAAATGTTCGCTCCCCGCATCGAGCGGCTTCGCCGTCATCTCCCCGAGCGCCGCCACCAGCCGGTGGCACGGGTTGTCCGCCCGCGCCGGATACGCGGAATGCCCCTGCGTGCCATGCACGGTGATCCGCGCGTTGAGCGAGCCGCGCCGCCCGATCTTGATCACCTCGCCCAGCCGCGAGGGGTTGGTCGGCTCGCCCACCAGGCAGAAATCCGGCACCTCGCCGCGCTCGCGCATCCAGCCCAGCACCTTCACGGTCCCGTCCACCGCCTCGCCTTCCTCGTCGCCGGTGATCAGCAGCGAGATCGAACCCCGCGGCGCACCCGCCGCGAGATACCCCTCCGCCGCCGCGACGAACGCCGCGATCGCCCCCTTCATGTCGCACGCCCCGCGCCCGTAGAGCACGCCGTCGCGCACCTCGCCCCCGAACGCGTCGGCATTCCATCCCTCGCCCGCCGGCACCACGTCCGTATGCCCGGCGAAACAAAGATGCGGCCCGGAATCGCCAATCCGGGCATAGAGATTCTCGATCGCCCCGAACCGCAGCCGCTCCACGCGAAACCCGAGCCGCCCGAGTGCGGCCGCCAGGACCGCCTGCGCCCCGTCATCGGCCGGCGTCACGGAGCGCGCGCGGATCAGCGCCTGCGCCAGCGGCAGCGGGTCCGCCGCCGGGGCACTCACGACCGCAGCAACTCGTTGATCGAGGTCTTCGCCCGCGTGCGCGCGTCCACGCGCTTGACGATCACCGCGCAGGCAAGCGACGGCCCGTCGGACCCGTCCGCGAGCTTCCTGCCCGGCAGCGTCCCCGGCACCACCACCGAATACGCCGGCACGCGCCCATAGAACGTCTCGCCCGTCGCGCGGTCGATGATGCGCGTGGAGGCGCCGAGAAACACGCCCATGGAGAGCACCGCCCCGCGCTCCACCACCACGCCCTCCGCCACCTCGGACCGCGCGCCGATGAAGCAGTCGTCCTCGATGATCACCGGCGAGGCCTGCAAGGGCTCCAGCACGCCGCCGATCCCCACGCCGCCGGAGATGTGGCAGTTCGCCCCCACCTGCGCGCAGGAGCCCACGGTCGACCAGGTGTCGATCATCGTGTTCGCCCCGACATGCGCACCGACGTTGACGAAACTCGGCATCAGCACCACGCCCGGCGCGATATAGGCGCTGCGCCGCACCACGGCTCCCGGCACGGCGCGGAACCCGCGCTGGCGGAACTGCGCCTCGCTCCAGCCGTCGAACAGCATTCCCACCTTGTCCCACACCGGCGCGCCGCCCGCGCCCGGCATCGGCCGGCTGTCCGCAAGGCGGAACGACAGCAGCACCGCCTTCTTCAGCCATTCGTGCACCACCCAGCCGGCATCGGTCGGCTCGGCCACGCGCGCCGCCCCGGATTCGAGCCGCCCCAGCGCCGTCTCCACCGCCTCGCGGTCCGCCCCCGCGGTCGCGGGCGACAGCGTGTCGCGGCGCTCCCAGAGCGCGTCGATGGTGGCGGCAAGCGTGTCGTCGGCCATGGTCGGATTCCGTCTCCGTGAGGGGCGCCGGACCATGCGCAGGGGTTCAGGGCAAGTCAACGCGCCGCCGTTAGCCCGGTCTTCATCCCTCTCGGGCTTCATCGTGCCATGCTCGAATTTGAGACCGAGCCTCCCATGTCCGGGCTCCAGCCGCCCCCCAAGCTGTCGCCCGCGCCGCCGCGCCCGGCCGCGTCGCGCGCGCCGATGGCGCTCGCGATGCTGCAAAGCCGCCAGCGCTGGCGCGACCTCGCGACCATGGCCGCGGACATGGCCTTCGAGACCGACGCGCGCCACCGCTTCGCCTTCGTCCATCCGGAAACGGTGCTCGGCTGGCCCGCCGCCACCCTGCTCGGCCAGCCCGCCGACATCCTCGTCGCGCGCACCGACGGCGAGCCCGGCGCCAACCCGTTCCAGGTCGCCGCCCCGGTGCGCCGCCGCCGCGCCTGGCTGCGCCGCGCCGACGGCGCCTGTGTCTGCCTCGCCTTCTCCGTCGCCCCCCTGCTCGACGCCGCCGGCAACATCATCGGCAGCCGCGGCATCGGCCAGGACATGACCGCGCAGGACCGCCACGACGCGGCGCTCGCGGCGGCACTCCGCCGCGGCGAGGTGGTCGACCACATCCTCTGGCGCATGCGCCACGAGGTCATGGCGCCCCGCATGATGCAGGCGGCGCTGCACTCCCTCGCCACCGCCGTCGGCGCCGCCGGCTGCGTCGTCGTCGACATGATCGGCGACGGCATCTCGCCCCAGGTGCTGCACGCCTTTGGCGCCGATTTCGGCCGCGTCCGCCACACCGCACTCACCCTCCTCGAATCCGGCGGCCACCAGCCGGTGCAGGCCCAGGCGCCGGAGGGCGAGCGCGTCCTCGCCTGCCCGTCGGACGACGGCCTCGGCGCCCAGGCCGGCATCGTGCTCTGGCGCGAGGCCGGCGGCCGCGCCTGGGACGCGGACGAAATGCTGCTTGCCGCCTCCGCCGTCGGCATCGTCCGCGTCATCCTCGACCACGAGGCGATCCAGCACGAGATGGCCCGCCAGGCGCGCACGGACCCGCTCACCGCGCTGCTCAACCGCCGCGCCTTCCTCGACGAGATCGGCCGCCGCATGGAACGCCTCGACCGCGAAAACCTCCCCGGCACCCTGATCTTCGTCGACCTCGACCAGTTCAAGGCGCTCAACGACGAGGCCGGCCACGACGCCGGCGACGCCGCCCTCGTCGCCGCCGCCAGGCTTTTGCGCGAGACCGTGCGCCCCTCCGACCTCGTCGCCCGCCTCGGCGGCGACGAGTTCGCCCTCTGGCTCGACGGTGCCGACTCCTTCGCCGCCGCCGAGCGCGCGGAGGCGCTGCGCCTCGCCATGCCCGCCCTTACCCCCGCCGGCGCCTCCGCCGCGCTCGGCCTGTCCATCGGCATCGCCACGCGCTGGCCCAACCGCGGCGAGGACATCGACACCCTCATCCACCGCGCCGACCAGGCGATGTACCAGGCCAAGCGCGCCGGCCGCGGCCGCTGGCGCGTCGCCTCGGACGAGGGCGGCCCGGCCGCCGGGCCCAACGGCCTCGCGCCGCCGGGAGACCGCTCATGAGCGCCACGCAGGCCCGCCCCGAGGCGCCGCCGTCCGCGCCCGGCCCCATCGGCCGCCTCATCCCGCCTGAGGAATGCGCGCGCGTGCGCCTCGCCGCCGCCCCGGCCACGGAGGACCATGTGCTGATGGCGCTCGCCCGCGACGAGGCGGTCACCGTCCGCGCCTCCGTCGCCCTCAACCAGGCCGCCCCCCATGGCGCCAACGCCATCCTCGCCCGCGACGTGGACGAGCGCGTCCGCACCCTCCTCGCGCGCAAGCTCGCCCTGCTGCTGCCCGCCATGGCCGCGCCCGGCCGCGCCCGCATCGGCGAGCGCGTCATCGACATGCTGGAGCAACTCGTCGCCGACGAGGCGGTGCGCGTCCGCGCCGCCATCGCCGACGCGGTGAAGAACATGCCGTCGGCCCCGCGCGACCTCATCCTGCGCCTCGCCGCCGACACCGCGCTGCCGGTCGCGGAGCCCGTGCTGCGCCTCTCGCCCATCCTCACGCAATCGGACCTGCTCGCCCTCCTCGCCGCGCCCCCGTGCCCCGCGACCGCCATCGCCATCGCCCGCCGCCCGGACCTGCCGGAGACGGTCGCCGACCGCATCGCCGCCATGGCCGACAGCGAGGCGGTGGAGGCGCTGCTCGCCAACCCCACCGCCGCGATCCGCGAGGCCACGCTCGACGCCCTGATCGCGGAGGCCGTCGCCCACCCCGCCTGGCACGGCCCGCTCGCGCGCCGCCCGCGCCTCACCCCCCGCGCCGCGGCCGCGCTGTCGGAGATCGTCGCCACCTGCCTGCTCGAGGAACTCGCCGCCCGCGCCGACCTCGACCCCGCGACCACGGCGGACCTGCGCCGGCGCCTCGCCGCCCGCCTCATGCCGCCGCCGCCCCCCGCCCCCCAGGCCGAGCCGCAATCGTCCGGCGCCGCCGACGCGCTCGCCGAGGCCCGCCACATCGCCGCCCAGGGAAGGCTCGACGAGGCCGCGGTGCTGGACGCGGTGCGCCGCGGCGAGACCCGCCTCGCCACCGCGCTCCTCGCGGTCGCCGCCGGCGTCGATCAGCCGGTCGTGGACCGCGCAGCCTCGCTGCGCAGCGGCAAGGGGCTGGTGAGCCTGGTCTGGAAGGCGGGCTTCACGACGCGCCTCGCCGCCCCCCTGCAAACCCTGCTCGCCCGCCTCGCCCCGGAGGCCGTCCTGCGCGCCGCACCGGGAGGCGACTTCCCCCTCACCACCGAGGAAATGCGCTGGCAGATCGAGTTTCTGTCCGTCTCCGGCCGCTAGCCGCCGTCAACTTTGGTGACCCGCCGCGCCGCCCCATTGCGCGGCGATGGAGCGCCTCTGCCGCGCATGCTACAGCCCCGTCGATGCCGCAGGATTCCCCACCCGCCGCGCGCGAGGCCGCGCCCGCGCCCGCCCCGGCGCCATCGCTCGCAAAGCAGGTCGCCAAGGGCGCCGTGTGGATGGTGGCGATCCGCTTCGCCTCCCGCACCCTCGGCCTGATCAGCACCCTCGTCATCGCCCGCATCCTCGTCCCCGCCGACTTCGGCCTCGTCGCCATGGCGACCGCGTTTTCGACTTCCGTGGACGCGCTGTCGGAGGTCGGGCTTCGCGAGGCTCTGATCCGCCACCCCGAGGAAGCGCGCGATCTCTACGACACCGCCTTCACCATGCAGGTCCTCCGCGGATTGCTGACGGGCGCCGTGGTTGCGCTCGCTGCCCCCTTCGCCGCCCGATGGTTCGGCGAACGACGGCTTGAACCGATCTTCCTCGTGCTTGCCGCGCTCGCGGTCGCCTCCGGCTTCGAGAACATCGCGATTGTTGAATTCTGGCGCAATTTCCGTTTCGGCATGGAGTTCGCGTTGCAGATCCTGCCCCGTCTGCTGCAGGTTGCCGCCGCGATCGTCGCCTCGCTGATGCTCCACAGCTACTGGGCGCTGATTATCGCCATCGCGGTCTCGCGGCTGGCGCGCCTCGTCGCCACCTACGCGGTCCACCCGCACCGCCCACGCCTGGCTCTCCGCCGCTGGCGCGACCTTGTCGGCTTCTCCTTCTGGATCTGGGCGTCGAGTTTGACCAACCAGGTCTGGCAGCGCGCCGACGCCTTCATCGTCGCCCCGGTGCTGGGAGCGGCAACCTACGGTCTATTCTCGCTCGCCTGGGAACTGGGCCGCCTGCCGGTGAGCGAGTTCATTGCGCCCGTGGGGGCATCGCTGTTTCCCGGCTTCGCCGAGGCTCGGCGGCGCGGTGACGAAGGGACACTTGCCCCGATGGCCGTCATCGCCTTCCTCACCATGCTGGCGGTACCGCTGGCGATTGCGATCTCAGCGGCGGCCGGTCCCGTTGTGCTGGTACTGCTCGGTCCTCGGTGGCTAGCCGCGCGTCCGCTCGTCTCCATCATCGCGCTCAGCTGTGGCTTCGCGGCGGTACCGTGGGTCTCCGGTGCTGTTCTCCAGGTGAACGGACGTGTACAGCGCCTCTTCGCGGTCAGCGCCGCCGGTGCTGCGATACGCGTGCTCCTGTACATCCACGCGGCCCATCAGGCGGACGTCATGGCCCTCGCCTGGTGGGCGGTGGCGAGCTTTGCCTTGGCCGCAGCCGCCCATGCCGTTGCCCTGCGAGTGTCAGGCGAACTGCGCCTGCGCGAGGGCCTCGGCTGTCTCGTCCGCACACTGCTTGGCAGTGTCGTAACGGTGGCCGCGCTCTGGGCTACCGGCTGGGGCTGGCGGGCCGACATGCCGCCCGACCGGCTGGCCGCACTGCTGGACGGCGCCCGGATCGGCATCTTCGTGATGATCGTTTTTGCCCTAACGACCGCGTTCCTTTGGCGCCTTGCCGGTTCTCCTCACGGACCGGAATCGTGGCTGTTCTCGATGCTTCGTCCCGCCGTCGCGCGCCTGCGCCGGGCGTATCCGGCATGCCGGATCGGGCGTCCCCATCCCCCCGGTGCGGAGGAGAATGAATGGAGCGCATCCTTTGGGTCTATTGGGAAATGGCGCCCGGCGTGCGGACGCTGCCCCCCTACATCGCCCTGTGTCGCGAGATTATGGAGCGCAAGGCCAGGGGCTACCGGCTGAACGTCGTTACCCCCGAAAATGTTCGCGCATACCTTCCCGACTTGCCGGATCGGCTCAACAGGATCGCCTTGAAGCCAAGGGGCAGGTTTGAAAAGTATTTCGCCCGGCGCTCCCGGCGCGCGGCGGCGATCGCGGTGCGTGCCGATTACATTCGGGCCTTTCTCCTCGAACGGCACGGCGGCATCTACATCGACTCGGACGCGATAATCCTGGGTGACCTGTCGGAGTTCTTCGATGCCGTCGAACGTTCTGGCTTCATGATTTGTCGCCGCCAGTCCTTCGGAAAAAGCCACGTGTCAATCGGGTTTTACGGGTGTGTTTCGGGAAACCCAATCATTACAGAATACACGAATTTGATGCGGACGAGGCTGGCCGGCAGTCTTTATTATAATTATAACGAAGTTGGCGCGGATCTGCTGACGCCGATCGTCAACAGGCGCTTATCGGATGTGGCGATCATACCGGAACGGGTGATACAGCCCGTGACCTACGAGGACGCCAACGAGAAATTCGCATCGACAACACTCCGGTTGACCGACATCGTGGCGCCGGAAACAAAAATATTCATGCTCTACAATCATCCGTTTCGGCGCGGTGGAAGCCTGGAGTCTGCCGACCTGGAGAAACTTCTCAACAGCGACGCGCTGTTATCAAAGATGTTTCGCAACGCGCTGGCGTCCGGCTGAGGCGCTATCCGGCACCGCGTGCCGCGCCGGTCACAAGTCCCGTCACCTTCGCGATAAGCCGATCGACATGCGCATCCCACGTGAAATTTTCCTCGACTGAACGCCGCGCGGCACGCGACAGGCGTTCCGTGTCGGTCTTTCGCCGCACGATATCGACCACCACGTCCGCGAATTCCGTTTCGGACGAGGCAAGAATTCCATCCCTGCGGGATTGAATGAAAGCGCGATTGCACAGCGAGACCCCCTCCGCCTCGTCGTCCAGGGCAATGACAGTCAGACCGAAGCTCATGGCCTCGAGCACCACGAGCGGCGCGTTATCGACGCGCGATGGAAAAAGAAACACATCTGCGTTCGCATAGAATTTTTCGACATCGCCACGCGCGCCGTGGAACGTCACCCGGTCGCCCAGCTGGAGGCGGCGGGTGAGCGCCTCGAGGCTGCCGCGCTCCTGGCCGTCGCCAACGATATCGTAATGCCAGTTCGGAATTTCTGTGCATCGGGCCAGCGCATGCAGAGCCAGCGCATGGTTCTTTGCCTCTCGCAACGCCGATACGGTCAGTAACCGCAAGGTCTGCGGCGGCCGGGCGCGGCGTTCCATGGCGTCGGCCGCGGGCAGGGCGACCCCCTGTGGATTGATGAAGAATGGATGGTCGGGACGAAGCCGATAGCGATCGACCATGACCTTCCGCGACGCCTCGTGAAACCGCATCGTCGTCGTCGCGTGGCGGAGGGCCCAACGCTGCAGCATGATGGCCGTTGGACGCGCGAGACGCCTTGCCAGCCCCATATATTGCGTCGGGACGAACTCCTCGATGAGCCGCGAGTGCGGCAGGTAAACCCAGGGAACTTTTGGAAATTTGTAGTAATGGCCGGCGGCGAAGAAGTGCTCCGCCGAAATGCAGATGTCGGGCGCGTCAAGGCGGGCGCGCAACACGTCAAAAGTCCCGAACAGAGCGTGCACCGGGTAGGTCAGCCGCCACAGTTTCGTCGCCGCAATGCGCCGAAGGGGAAGAACTGTCAGAGACACACCGGGTGAAACCAGGGTGGATGAATTGAAGGCAAGCATGGAAACCCTGTGGCCGCGATCATGGAGCGAATTCGCGAGGCTGATATTGTACACATTGTTCCCCGCGTCGCGGTTCATGTATCCGGCCAGGATTCGTATATGCATGGGGGTTCGTCCAAGACCGTTTCCCTACGCCCGTGTCGTCATCACGCCGGTCCCGCGAAAACATTGGGAACTGCCGTCGCCTTTTCCGCAAGAGCGCGCAAAGGCTACCAGCGGCTCGGACGGGTTCCGTCCAACGCGCTCCGCCACGTGCCGAGCAATCGTCTCGATCTCGCCCTGCGTAAACCCCGAAAGCAGCCACCGCTGCGCGGAGGGAAGATACACCGCTAAATTCTTCCTGATCTTTTCCGTCAGAGGCATCGGCTCGTCCTTACGTCGCTGCTCGCGGCCTTGGAGTCGGACGAGACGCCGGGCGCCGTCCACTGGCGTTTTGCCACAATCTGCCCGGGGGCCACGCGTCAATCTTTGTTCCCCCTCGCCGCGCCCCCAGTTGGACGGGGCAATCGCCTCCGCACATGATACACGCCCCGGCATGCCCGCCGAACCAACGCCCCCGCCGCCGGCGGCCAGCCCCGCGCCCCCCTCGCTCGCCCGGCGCGTCGCGGTCGGCACCGCCTGGCTCGTCGGCGCCCGCCTCGCCTCGCGCACCCTCGGCCTGGTCAGCACCCTCGTCCTCGCCCGCATCCTCGTCCCCGCGGATTTCGGCCTCATCGCCATGGCCACCGCCTTCGCCCAGTCGGTGGACGCCCTGTCCATGGCCGGCCTGCAGGACGCCCTCATCCGCCACCCGGAGGAGGGGGCCGAACTCTACGACACGGCCTTCACCATGCAGGCCATCCGCGGCTTCCTCACCGCGGCCGCCATCGCCCTCGCCGCCCCGTTCGCCGGCGAGTGGTTCGCCGATCCGCGCCTCGCCACCATCCTGCTCGTCCTCGCCGCCCTCGCCGCGCTGGAGGGGCTCGAAAACCCCGCCGTCGCCGCCTTCCAGCGCGACTTCCGCTACGGGCGCGAGTTCGCCATCCGCGTGGCGCCGCGCATCGCCCAGGTCGCCGTCGCCATCGCCGCCGGCCTGCTGCTCCGCACCTACTGGGCGCTGATCCTGGCGATGGCCGTCGGCCGCGTCCTGCGCGTTGCCGCCACCTATGCCGCCCACCCGCACCGCCCCCGTATCACCCTGCGCCGCTGGCGCGACCTGTTCGGCTTCTCCGCCTGGACCTGGGCCACGAACATCGCCGCCATCGCATGGGCGCGCGCCGACGCCTTCATCATCGCGCCGGCATTGGGCGCCTCCGTCTTCGGCCTCTACGTCATCGCGTGGGAAGTAGGCGTCCTCCCGGTCACGGAGCTCGTCCAGCCGGCCGCGGCGGCCCTCTTCCCCGGCTTCGCGGAGGCGCGGCGCCACGCCCGCCCGCACGCGCTCGCGCCGCTTTCGGTCATGCTCCTCCTGGTGCTGCTGATGGCGCCGCTCGCCGTCTTCATCTCCGCCGCCGCGGGCCCTGCCGTCGCGGTCCTGCTCGGCACCAGGTGGCTGGCCGCACAGCCCCTGGTCGCCATCGCGGCACTCAGCTGCTTCCTCTCCCCCGTCGCCTGGGTCTCGGGCTCCCTGCTGCTGGCAACCGGCAGGACGGCGCGCCAGTTCGCCATCGTCGCGGCGAGTGCCGCGGCACGGGTCGCGATGCTCGTGCTCGCCGTCCGTACCCGCGACATCGCCGTCGTCACCTGGTTCGCCGGCTCGAGCCTGGCGGTCGAGTGCGCCCTCTACGCTGCCGTCCTGCGCTCCGCCGGCGAAATCCGCCTGCGCGACGCACTTGCCCCGCTCGCGCGCATCGCCGCCGCTGCCCTCGCCGCGGCGCTCGCCGCCTGGGCAAGCGGATGGGGCTGGCGCCCATCCGCTTCCGCCGCGGCGCTGCCCGCCCTGCTCGGCGCGGCGCGTATCGCCGCCCTCGTCGGGATCGTCTTCGTCGCCGCGCTCGCTCTCATCTGGCGGATCGCCGGCATACCCGAAGGGCCGGAGCGGCATGTCGCCGCCCTGCTCCGCCGCCTCGCCCTCCATTGGCGCGGCGCGCGCCCCGCGTAAACGGCTGCCGAACAAGACGGACCGTGTCCTATGGCGGGATGCTCGCAACTCCCGCGGCGGCCCGGCACAGCCATTCGACAGGCTGCCCGAGGCGCGGGCGCAGCCGGCGCTGGCGTCGCGTCGCCACGAGCAGCCACATCGCGATCCACGCGCCCAGCAGCTGCGTACCGGCCAACAGCACCCCGCGGTTCCGGCGCTCACGCGCACCCACCAGCACGCGCCACACGGCGGAATCCGCGCCTCCACCCACATCGTAAGCCAGTCGTCCCGGCATCGGTGCTAAGGCGAAGTTATATCGCAGAACCTCGCGCAGTTCCTCGGTTCCAATCGGAAGTTGCCTGATGAGATGCTGCTGGCTCCCGAAATGCCCCAACATGGCTGTCTTACGCGCGCGCTCCGCGTCATTGAGGGACACAACCATTGCCTCGTCCACCGCGCGCGGCAGCAGTCGTTGCATCACCCATTCGCCACCCGCCACGTAATACCCGCCCATCTCCCAAACCGCGGGCCGGTGCGCGCACCGCTCCAGCGCAAACTGCACGATCGCCGCCGTCGTATCGTGATCGATATGGCCACCATCATAGGCCTGCGTCAGCACCACCTCGGGCTTGCGGGCATCGATCAGCTGCGCCAGCCGCCGCACCGCGGCGCCAACGTGCAGGCATAGGGCACTGTCCCGATACCCGAGGTTGATGCACTCCGCCTCGATACCGCCCGCCGCCAGCGCCGCCCGCAACTCGGCGGCTCTGGCGAGCGCGTAGGCGCGCCTGCTGGCGAACCCGCGCTGCGCCGCCAGACTGCGGGAAGGCGCGCTGTCCGTCGTATGCACGACGCACAGCCTGCGCATCCCCGCCATCTGCCCGCCGGCGAACAGCACCTCGTCGTCGGAATGCGCAACCACCATCATCACGTCCCGCCCGGCGAGCGGCTGCTCGCTGCCGGCCGGCGCCGGGCTCGTGGTGGCATCCCCCCTCACGGCCGGATAATCGTCCCGCCCCCGCCCTCGGTGAACAGCTCCAGCAAACAGGCATGCTTCTGGCGGCCATCCAGGATCACCGCCCCCTCCACGCCCAGCTTC
>JAJYFW010000391.1 GCA_021785335.1 Pseudomonadota bacterium | reverse complement strand
GCGCGGCTCGGCTTCGAGATGCCTGAGTTCGAGGCGTTCTGGGAGGCGGGCTACGCGCGCTGCCCGGTGAGGACGGAGCACACCTATCTTGCCGCGTTCCGCGAGCGGCCGGAGGAGCACCGGCTCAACACGGAGAGCGGCCGGATCGTGCTTGGCAGCGCGCTGCTGGCGGGGCTCGGCTACGAGGATTGCCGGGCGCATCCGGCCTGGATCGAGCCGGCGGAGTGGCTCGGCGCGGCGCGCGATCCCGGGCAGCTGCACCTGATCTCCCACCAGCCGGAAGGCAGGCTGCATTCCCAGCTCGAGACTGGGGCGGCGAGCCGGGCGGCGAAGCGGGGCGGGCGCGAGCAGGTGCGCATCAACCCGGCGGATGCCTCGGCCTTGGGCGTTGCGGACGGAGAGACGGTGCGGCTGTGGAACGAGCGCGGCGCGTGCCTGGCGACCGCGACGCTGACCGATTCGGTGCGGCAGGGTGTCGCCGTGCTGCCGACCGGCGCGTGGTTCACGCCGGCGGGCAACAGCGGGCTCGAGGTTGCCGGTAACCCGAACGTGCTGACGATCGATATCGGCACCTCGCAATTCGGGCAGGGGTGCTCGGCGCACACATGCCTGGTGCGGATCGAGCCCTATGCCGACAACCCCGGCGACGCGTTCGAGATCTACCAGGAGAAGCTGGCGGAACTCGCGGCCTAAACGTCGAGTTCGGCCACCGCGGCGGCGTGTTCCTGGATGAAGCGGAAGCGCAGCTCCGGGCGGCGGCCCATCAGGTTTTCCACCGTCTCGTTGGTGTGGGCGCGCTGTTCCGGGGGCGAGACGACCTGCAGCAGGGTGCGGCGTCTCGGATCCATCGTGGTTTCGCGCAGCTGGCCGGGGGGCATCTCGCCGAGACCCTTGAAGCGGCTGACGTCAACCTTGCCGCGGAAGCCCTTCATCTTGGCGTCCTTGTCGGT
Source organism: Pseudomonadota bacterium (assembly GCA_021785335.1). Next base: position 2,344 of record JAJYFW010000391.1, on the reverse strand, counting down.
GTCGTCCATGGCGTAGATGCTTTTGGCGCCTTGCGTCAGGCGGTAGAGGGGCGGGCGGGCGAGGAAGACGTGGCCGTGGCGCACAAGCTCCGGCAGTTCCTTCCAGAAGAAGGTCATGAGCAGGGTTGCGATATGCGCGCCGTCGACGTCGGCATCGGTCATGATGATGACGCGGCCGTAACGAAGGCGCGCGCGGTCGAAGCGGTCGCCGAGGCCGCAGCCGAGGGCCTCGACCAGGTCCTTGAGTTCCTGGTTCTGGCGCAGCTTGTCGACGCTGGCGGAGGCGACGTTGAGGATCTTGCCACGAAGCGGGAGCACCGCCTGGGTGGCGCGGTCGCGGGCCTGCTTGGCCGAGCCGCCGGCGCTGTCGCCCTCGACGAGGAAAAGCTCCGTGCGGCCGGCGTCCTCCAGCGTGCAGTCGGCGAGCTTGCCGGGCAGGCGGAGGCGGCGCGTGGCGGACTTGCGCGGGGTGTCCTTGGCTTCCTTGCGCCTTGCCCGCTCCTCGGCCCGCTCGATCGCAAAAGACAGAAGGTTGTCGGCGGCCTGGGGGTCGCCGGCCAGCACGTGGTCGAAGCGGTCGCGGATCGCGGCCTCGACCAGGCGCGGCACCTCCGGCGAGGTGAGCTTTTCCTTGGTCTGGCCCTGGAACTGGGGCTGGCGGAAGAAGAGGGAGATTTTCGCCGCCATGCCGGCGACGACGTCCTCGCCGGTGATCGCTCCGGCGCGGCGGTTGCTGCGCTGCTCGCCCCAGGCGCGCAGGCCCTTGAGCAGGGCGGCGCGGAAACCCGCTTCGTGCGTGCCGCCGAGGGGCGTGGGGACGGTGTTGCAGTAGGAGGTGATCTCGACGTCGCCGCCGTCGGTCCAGGCGATGGCCCATTCGATGCGGCCGGCCTTCTGGCCGTCGGCCGCGTTGCCGAGATCGGCCTCGCCGGCCCAGAGGGGGACGACGAGCGAGGCGCCCTCGATCTCGGCCTCCAGGCTGTCGCGCAGGCCGCCGGGGAAGTGGAGCACGGCTTCCGCCGGCGTGTCGTCGCGGACCAGGGCCTTGTCGCAGGACCAGCGGATCTCGACGCCGCGGAACAGGTAGGCCTTGGAGCGGCAGAGCCGGTAGAGGCGCTGCGGCTGGAAGCGGGCGGCGCCGAAGATCTCCGCGTCCGGCTGGAAGCGGATGGAGGTGCCGCGGCGGTTCGGGGCGGAGCCGGCATTGACCAGCTTCGTCCTGGGCTTGCCGCGCTCGTACTTCTGGCGCCAGAGGGTGCGGTCACGCGCGACCTCGACCTCGAGGAAGCTTGCCAGCGCATTGACCACCGAGGAGCCGACGCCGTGCAGGCCGCCGGAGGTGGCGTAGGCGCCGTCGTCGAACTTGCCGCCGGAGTGGAGCGTGGTGAGGATGACCTCGAGCGCCGAGCGGCCGGGGAATTTGGGGTGCGGGTCGACCGGAATTCCGCGACCATTATCCCGCACGGTCAGGATATTGTCCGGCGAAAGTGAGACCTCGATGAAACTGGCGTGGCCGGCCACCGCCTCGTCCATGGCGTTGTCGAGGAGTTCGGCGGCGAGGTGGTGCATCGCCGTCTCGTCGGTGCCGCCGATATACATGCCGGGGCGCCGGCGGACGGGCTCGAGCCCCTCGAGCACCACGATGGAGCTGGCGTCGTAGGTCTCGGTTTTGGGTTTTTTTGGATTGCCGAAGAGGTCGTTCATCGTCTGTTCCCGGTCTGGCGGGCACAATAGGCCGGGTGGCGGAATCGCCTCAAGGCTGGCGTTGGTGGCGGAACGGCGGGCGGCGTGCGGCGATCAGGTTGGGTGGGGCGGCCTGGTGCCGATGCCGCGCATGAAGCGGTCGCGGATCTGGGCGGGATCGCGCTCGGTCTGGCCGGCGGGGGGCTGGTTGTCGAGGCGCACGCCGATGAGCGTGGGGCCGCCCTCGTTGCGGGCGACCTGGACCAGGCGCTCGAAATCCTCCTCGTCGGCGGCCCAGTGGCTGCGGGCGATGCCCAGGCCGCGGGCGGTCTCGACGAGGTCCGCGGCGAAGGCGGTCGCGGTCGGCTGCGCGCCGGTGATCTGGTAGGCGGCATTGTCCATCACGACGATGGTGAGGTTTTTCGGCGCGCGGGCAGCGATGGTGGCGAGGCAGCCGAGTTGCATCAGGAGCGAGCCGTCGCCCTCGAGAGCAAAGACGTGGCGGTGCGGCTGGGCGATGGCGACGCCGAGGGCGATGGGGCAGGCGAGTCCCATGCTGCCGAGCATGTAGAAATTCTGCGGCCGGCGACCCGCCGCCCAGAGGTCGAAATTGGTGTTGCCGATGCCGCCGATGACCGCCTCCTCGCGGTCGAGCAGGCGC
>JAJYFW010000390.1 GCA_021785335.1 Pseudomonadota bacterium | reverse complement strand
GTCGCCGTGGACGGTGACGGTGGCGCCCAGGCCAGCGATGGCGGCGCGTTTCGCATCGCCGGTGCTGGCGGGGACGTAGATCGTCGCCTGGATGCCGAGCGCGCGGGCGGCGTAGGCGACGCCCATGCCGTGGTTGCCGCCGGAGGCGGTGGCGACGCCGCGCGCAAGGGTTTCGCGGGGCAGTTGCAGCAGCGTGTTGAAGGCGCCGCGCGGCTTGAAGGAACCGGCGACCTGCAGGCTTTCGAGGTGCAGCGCGAGGCCGGGGGCGACGCGCAGCGCCGGGGTGCGGCGGACATGCGGCGCGATGCGGGTGCCGGCGGCCTCGATGTCGGCGAGCGTCGGCCGGGCTGTGTCGGTTGTCATGGGCGAGAGAGACAACGGCGACGGGATTGACGCAAGGGCGCGCTTGCGATGGGGAGGCGGCGTCGCCAGATTCCCTGAATGAGCGAGCAGTTCAGGATGCAGCTGCCCGATGGCGATACGCGCGAGCGCATGGTGTGCGACACGTGCGGGCACATTGCCTATGACAATCCGAAGATCGTGGTGGGAAGCGTGGTGGCGCACGAGGGGCGCGTGCTGCTGTGCCGGCGCGCGATCGAGCCGCGGCGCGGGTATTGGACGCTGCCGGCGGGGTTCATGGAGCACGGGGAGTCCGCGGCCGAGGGCGCGATGCGCGAGGCGATGGAGGAAGCCCAGGCGGCGATCGCGGTCGAGGGGCTGCTCGGCGTTTATTCCATCCCGCGCATCGGCCAGGTGCAACTGATGTTCCGCGCGCGGTTCGAGGGCGCGCCGGGATTCGGGGCGGGGCCGGAGAGCGAGGAGGTGGCGCTGTTCGCATGGGATGCTATCCCCTGGGAGGCGATCGCGTTTCCCTCGGTGCGCTGGACGCTGGAGGCGTGGCGCGCGAACCCGGAGGGACCGCTGGGGGCGCCGGCGGTGGAGCCGGTAGGGCCAGGTTTCGCTGGGCTCGGGGCTGGGCGGTCATGATGGCGCATGCCGCCCTGGCGGCGATGCTGCTGGTCGCGGATGTGGGGACGAATGGGGCGCTGCCCCCCTCCGGGTATGTGCCGGCACCGGTGCCGGATGCGAGCTTCGACGTGCCGGGCCCGCGCACGCAGCCGCGGGTGGAACTGGTGCCCGGGCTCACGGACACGCGGGGCTATGTGCCGCTGGGCGGCGCGTATTCGCCGGGCTCCGCCTATGACAACGAGCTGGCGCGGCGCAGCCAGCACCGGACCGCGATCGGCAACCGGCTGGCGCCGGGATTGATGCTGCGCATTCCGCTCAAGTGAGGCAGCGCTGAGGGCGCCGAGGCCGCCGGCGGCGAGACGGGGCGTCAGCGTCGGGCCGGACTTCCTACGGGGCACGCAAGCGGGCCTGGCGCGCCGCGTTCCTCGAGGGCGAGGGCGTAGTAGCCCTCGCGCCAGAGATGGGCGCGGTGCCAGGCGGGGCCGAGGCGCGCCTCGGTGCGGCGGAGGTTTCCCGGGTTGCCGAGTTGGACCACCCATAGAAGCTTGGCGGAGCGGCCGGCGGGCGAGGCGCGCCATTCGGCGAGCGTGCGGCCGGGGAAGGCGCGATACCAGTCGAGCGCGCCGTCGCCGAGGGTGAGCGAGGTCGGCATGCGCCAGCCGGCGTAGGCGGCGACGGCCTGCATGCCCACGGGGTCGAAATAGACGGGATCATTGCGGCAGACCTCGCGGCGCATCGCGGCGACGAGGGCGGGGCCGTCGTTGTTGGGGGCGGCGGTGGCCATCCGCCAGAGGCCCGCGAGATGGGCGGCGAGGAGAACGGCGAAGGCGAGGCGGCCGGGGCGGCCGAGCCGGGCGAAGGCGATGGCGACCAGGATCAGGAACGGAGCAAGGATCCAGAGTTCGGTCTTGCCGTTCAGGATGGGCTTCCAGAGGCTCGCGGCGTAGGCGATGGCGGGGCCGATCGCGAGCGCGGTTGCGAGCAGCGCGAGGGCGGCGGCGCGCCAGCGGGCGAGGAAGGCGCCGAGCGGGGCGAAGAGCAGCACCACGCGGTCGAACCAGGGCTGGGCGAAGGCGAGCCGCTTCTGGCCGAGCGTGCGCATGACGTCGGTCTTGAGGTTGGCGAGCGTGGGCGCGGTGGAGAAGTTCGCGATCGTGCGGTCCCGCGCCTGGCGCAGGACGACGGGTACCCAGGGCGACCAGGCCAGTGCGGCGAGACATTGGGAGAGCAGCCAGGCGGCGGCGAAGCGGCGGTTGCGGATCTGGAACGCCCAGAGAATGAAGGCGAGGAGATTGAGCGAGAGCACGATGACGAAATCGGCGTCGTGCAGCCACAGCAGCGCGGCCGAGGCGAGGACGATCCCGAGCCAGAGTTCCTTGGAGCCGGCTCCTCCCGTCTCGCGGGCGGCGTCGGCCTGGAGCAGGAGCAGAAGGATCGCGGCCAGCGTGAAGGCGGCGACGAGGGCGTAGACGCGCGCCTCGATCGCCATGGCGAGGCTGGTGGGCGAGGTCGCGACAAGGATCGCGGCGAAAAGCCCCGCGACGCGGCCGTCCAGCCGGCGGGCGATCGCCCAGGCCAGCGGCACCGAGGCGGTCCCGGCGAGGATGGTGGGCAGGCGCAGGTCGCGCCCGGAGAGGCCGGCACGGAGCAGCGCGTGTTCCAGGAGGTAGAAGCTGGGCGGGTTCGGCTCGCGCAGCGCGGACTGGGCGACGAGGTCGTGGACGGAGAGATGGGCGAAGTAATTCGTTGCGATTTCGTCGAAATCGAGCGGTATGGACCACAGGCCCGCGAGGCGCAGCGCGAGTGCCGCCAGCACGATGAGGGCGAGCAGGGAAAGCTCCGGGCGGGAGGCGGACGCGTGCGAGCCGCGTGCGCCCCGGTGCATCAGGCTTCCCGGTGCTCCGGCGCGTCCACGAGGTCCGCGGCGAACGCGGCGGGGTCGAAGGGGCGGAGGTCGTCCGCCTGCTCGCCGACGCCGACGGCGTGGACGGGGAGGCCGAATTTCCTCGCCAGCGCCACGACGATGCCGCCGCGGGCGCTGCCGTCGAGCTTGGTGACGACGAGGCCGGTGACGGCGACCATGGCGCGGAAGACGTCGACCTGGGCAATGGCGTTCTGGCCCGTCGTCGCGTCGAGGACGAGGACGACGTCGTGCGGCGCGGTGGGGTCGAGCTTGCGGATGACGCGGATGATCTTGGAAAGTTCCTCCATCAGCGCGGTCTTGTTGTGCAGGCGGCCGGCGGTGTCGATGAGGAGGAGGTCGGCGTTTTCGTTGCGGGCGCGTTCCAGCGCCGCGTAGGCGAGGCCCGCGGGGTCGGCGCCCGCA
>JAJYFW010000389.1 GCA_021785335.1 Pseudomonadota bacterium | reverse complement strand
GCTGGGCCTGTTCGAGGGCGTGGTGACCGGCGCGGCCGACGGCTATGCGCGCATCGCCGACAAGCCGGCGGCGACCCTGCTGCATTGCGGCCCCGGCATGGCCAACGGCATGGCCAACCTCCACAATGGCCGCCGCGCCAACACGATGATGGTCAACTGCGTCGGCGACCAGGCGACCTATCACCGTCCGCTCGACGCGCCGCTGACCGCGGATACCGAGGGCTGGGCGCGCGGCGTCTCCGGCTGGGTGCGCACCGCGTCGCATGCGCGCGACGTGGGGGCGGACGCCGCTGTGGCGGTGCAGGCGGCGCGTGCCTCGCCGGGGCAGATCGCGACCCTGATCCTGCCGTCCGACACGTGCTGGGACGCCGGCGGCGTGGTCGGCGCGGCGCTGCCGGTGCCGCCGGCGCCGCACACGGCACCGGCCGCAATCGAAACGGCCGCGCGGGCGCTGCGTTCCGGCACGCCGGCGGTGATCATCCTTGCCGGCAGCGCGCTGCGCGAGGCACCGCTGGCGATGGCCGCCGGCATCGCCGCCGCCACGGGCGCCAAGATCATGGCGCAGGGCTCCAATGCGCGCATCGAGCATGGGCGCGGGCGGCATGCCGTGGAGCGCGTGCCCTATCCGGTGGACCAGGCGGCGAAAGTGCTGGCACCGTACAAGCTCGTGATCCTGGTCGGTGCCAAGCTGCCGGTCGGGTTCTTCGCCTATCCCGGCAAGCCCGGCGTGCTGACTGCGCCGGACGCCGAGGTGCAGGTGATGGCGCGGCCGGAGCACGACCTGCCGGCGGCGCTGGCGGCGCTGGCCGAGGCGCTGGGCGCGAGGCCCGTGGCGGCGCCCGCGATGGAAAAGCCCGCGCCCGCGACGGGTGCCATCAGCAGCGAGACGGTGGCGCAATCGGTCGCGGCACTTATGCCAGAGCAGGCGATCATCGCCGACGAGAGCGTGAGTTTCGGCCGCGCCTTCTTTTCCGGCATGCACGGCGCGGCACCGCATGACTGGCTGCAGATCACCGGCGGCGCGATCGGCTGTGGCATGCCGCTGGCGACCGGCGCCGCGGTCGCCGGCAAGGGGCGGCGGGTGGTCAACCTCGAGGCCGACGGCTCGGCGATGTACACGCTGCAGGCGCTGTGGACCCAAGCGCGCGAGAAGCTCGATGTCACAACGGTGATCCTGTCCAACCGGAAATACGCGATCCTGCTGCACGAACTCGCCAACGTAGGCGCCAACCCAGGCCGCACCGCGCTCGACATGATGGATCTCGGCAACCCGGACCTCGACTGGCCGAAGCTCGCCGCGGGCATGGGCGTGGAGGGCGCGCGGGCGGAGACGATGAGCCAGTTCAACGACCTGCTCGCCGGAAGCTTCGCGCGGAAGGGGCCGTTCCTGATCGAGCTGGTGATCTAGCGCCGGGAAACTCCAGCGAGGATCAGGCCGAGGCCCGCGCCCCAGGGAAGGTAGAGGGCGAGGGGGAGCAGCCAGGCGACCGGGCTCAGGCCAGCCCGGGCGCTGCCGCCCTCGAGCGGGGCCAGGACGAAGAAATCGGCGGCAACCCACAGCGCGCCGACGACGAGCCCCGTCCTCCAGTCCGGCCGTCGCACGACGAGCCCGAAGGCGGCGCCCCACATCCCGCCCCAGAACGCGAGGTCGAAGACGTAGGGCACGTCCAGGGGCGGGACGGCGCCCATCGGGTAGGCCGGCGGCATCCGATGGAGGACGTGCAGCAGCGCCCAGGCGCCCTGCTGGAAGGTGAGGACGGCGATGGCGCCGGCGATGAAGCCCGGGGTGGCCCGGCGGAGCAGGTTCTGCATGTCAAGTTTCTACGTCATGCGATGGCTGTGGGCGACAAGCACGTGGCCCCGCGCTAGGCTATCAACGGCATGACCGACGACGAAGCCGAGCGTTTGGCAAGCCGGGTGGCGCTGCTCGCCAGCGATTCCGGCGAGGCGGAGGCCGCGGGGCGCGCCGTGGGGCAGCTCGCGGTTCGCATGGGCCTCACCGGCGGCGACCTGCGTGCCATCTTCATGCGCGGCGCTGCGGGAGGTTCGGGCACCCCGGCGCTGGAAGACGCGTACAAGGCGATGCGCCGGGACCGCGACCGGCTGCTGATCGAAGGGGCGAAGCTGCGCCAGCAGCTGACCAAGGCGCGGGCCACGGCCCAGATGGGAAGGCTGTTCGCCATCCTGGGCCTCGTCGCGGCCATCGCCGGAGGCACCTATGCATGGGTCGGCGGTTCGCAGCAGCCCTCGGTCGCCTCCATCACCCAGACGCTGGCGGCCGGGGTCGTCGGGCTCGTGCAGGCGGACGCGGCCCTCGTCTATGCCCGCCCGGACCGCGGCGCCGAACTGCTCGCGGCGCTGCACAAGGGCGAGCGGGTTGTCGTGCGCCGCCTGATTTGGAACCGGCTCGTGCAATGGGCGGAGATCGAGGTCGGCGGGCAGACCGGCTATGTGCAGGCTGCGGCTCTGCACCTGATGTAAGACTCGACAAGCGGCCCGCCCCGGGAGTATGGGGCGCGCTTCAACCGGAACGCGGGAGACTTCCGGGCGATGTTCTGCGGCCCCTCGGGTGCGTGGCATCGCCCAGGTCGCATGCACCGCGGTCCCTCGACTGAGGCTGGCAACACGAGGGTTCAATGGCGAAGAAGATCGTCGGCTACATCAAGCTGCAAATTCCGGCCGGCAAGGCCAACCCGTCGCCGCCGGTGGGCCCTGCCCTCGGCCAGCGGGGCCTCAACATCATGGCCTTCGTCAAGGAGTTCAACGCCGCGACGCAGGCGATGGAGCCGGGGATGCCGGTCCCGGTGGTGATCACGGCCTATGCCGACCGCACCTTCAGCTTCATCACCAAGACACCGCCGAACACCTACTTCATCAAGAAGGCGGCGAAGCTGGAGAAGGGCTCGACGAACCCCGGCAAGGGGGCGACGGTGGGCAGCATCACCACCGCGCAGCTGCGCGAGATCGCCAAGCAGAAGATGGTCGACATGAACGCCAACGACATCGAGGCGGCGGTGCGCATGCTCGCCGGATCCGCCCGCTCGATGGGCATCGCCGTGGTGGAGGGCTGAGCATGGCCAGGAACAAGCGCCTCGCGGCCGCCCGCAAGACCGTCGACGTCGCCAAGGCCTACGCGCTGGCCGAGGCGGTCGCCCTGGTGAAGCAGAATGCCAAGGCGAAGTTCGACGAGACCGTCGAGATCGCGATGAACCTCGGCATCGACCCCCGCCACGCCGACCAGATGGTGCGCGGCTTGGTCGGGCTGCCGCACGGCACCGGCAAGACGCTGCGCGTCGGCGTG
>JAJYFW010000388.1 GCA_021785335.1 Pseudomonadota bacterium | reverse complement strand
GGCCATGAGCGACCATCCCCGGTCTCCGGCGCGACGACCTCGTCACCTGCGCCATCGGCTGCCCCGACCCCTTAGGGCACACGCTGATGGCGTCCGGCATACCGCTCGTCATCGGCCACGCACCCGGCACCATGCTGGTCGCCGGCGTCCGGGCGGCCCGGTAAGAACGAAGAGCGCCTGAAGGAAACCCATATGAACGGCTGGCAATTCTGGATCGACCGCGGCGGCACCTTCACCGACATCGTCGCCCGCGCGCCGGATGGCGCGCTCACCACGCACAAGCTCCTGAGCGAGAACCCCGGCCGCTACCGCGACGCCGCCATCGCCGGCATCCGTTCCGTGCTCGGCCTCCCCCACGGCGAGCCGATCCCCGAGGGACTGATCGACAGCGTCAAGATGGGCACCACCGTCGCCACCAACGCGCTGCTGGAACGTCGCGGCGAGCGCGTGCTGCTGGTGGTCGATCGCGGCTTTGCGGATGCGTTGCGCATCGGCAACCAGGCTCGCCCGCGCCTGTTCGACCTCGCGATCAAGCTGCCCTCGCTGCTGCACGAGCGCGTGGTGGAGATCGGCGGGCGCATGGACGCCGCCGGCAACGAGATCGAGCCCCTCGACGAGAAAGCCGCGCGCGACGCTTTCGCCCGCGCCCGCGAGGACGGCATTGCGGCGGCCGCCATCCTGCGCATGCACGCCTGGAGGGCGCCGGCGCACGAAATCCGCCTCGCGGAACTCGCGCGCGAGTCGGGCTTCACCCAGGTCTCCACCAGCCACGGCACGAGCCCACTCCTGCGCCTGGTGCCGCGCGGCCAGACCACTGTTGTCGACGCCTATCTCTCGCCCATCCTGCGCCGTTACGTCGAGCAGGTGGCGAGCGAGCTTCCCGGCGTGCGGCTCTACTTCATGCAGTCCAATGGCGGCCTTGCCGAGGCCCGACATTTCGCCGGCAAGGACGCGATCCTGTCCGGCCCCGCCGGCGGCATCGTCGGCGCGGCACGGACAGCGGCGCAAGGTGGCTTCCCCCGTATCATCGGCTTCGACATGGGCGGCACGTCGACTGATGTCGCGCTCTATGACGGCGCCTTCGCCCGCGCTTTCGAGACGGAGGTCGCGGGCGTGCAACTCCGCGCGCCGATGATGGCGATCAACACCGTTGCGGCCGGCGGCGGCTCGATCCTGCATTTCGACGGCGCGCGCATGCGCGTGGGTCCGGATTCCGCGGGCGCCGATCCCGGCCCCGCGTGCTACCGCCGCGGCGGCCCGCTGACGGTGACGGACGCCAACGTCTTCCTCGGCAAGCTGCAGCCGCGGCATTTCCCCGCGATCTTCGGCGAGGGCGGCGACGCCCCGCTCGATGCGGACATCGTTGCCGGGAAATTCGCCGCCCTGGCCGCCGGCATCGCCCATGCCACCGGTACCACGCCCGATCCGCGCGACGTCGCCGAGGGCTTCCTGCGCATCGCGGTTGCCAACATGGCCAACGCCATCAAGCAGGTATCGGTGCAAAAGGGGTACGACGCCACCCGCTTCGCGCTCGCCTGCTTCGGCGGCGCCGGCGGCCAGCACGCCTGCCTGGTCGCCGACGCGCTCGGCATGACCAGCGTCTTCATCCACCCCTTCGCCGGTGTGCTCTCGGCCTACGGCATGGGGCTCGCCGATCAGAGCGTCCTGCGCGAGCAGGCGATGGAACTCCCGCTCGCCGCGCCCAGCGTGCCGGCGCTCGCCCAGGCCGCGGCAAGGCTGGAGGCGGCGGCGCGCGAGGCGCTGCTCGCCCAGGGCGCGCGGCCCGCGACGCTGCGCGCCGAGCGGTCCCTCCACCTGCGCTACCAGGGCACCGAAGCGACTCTCGCGGTACCCTTCGCCCCGCCCGAGGAAGCGGCGCGCACGTTCACCGATTTGCACCGCGCCCGCTTCGGCTTCGCCACACCGGAACGCCCGCTCATCGTCGAGGCGGTCGCCGTGGAAGTCACCTCGCCGGGCGAGGCTGTCGAGGAAACGCCGATCGCCCGCCGTTTCGACGGCGCACCGACGCCGATCGACGAGGTCTCGATGTGGTCCGGCGGTGCCGAACACCGTGTCCCCGTCTTCGACCGCCTGGAACTGCTTGGCGGCGACCGCATCGTGGGCCCGGCCCTGATCCGCGAGGCGAACGCCACCACCGTCGTCGAGCCGGGCTGGGAGGCCGAGGTCACGCCGCGCGACCACATGGTCCTGCGTCGCGTCGCCGCCGCCGCGCGTCCGGAAGCCGCCGGCACCGAGCGGGCCGATCCCGTGCTGCTCGAGCTCTTCAACAACCTGTTCATGAACGTTGCCGAGCAGACCGGCGCCGTGCTCCAGAACACCTCGCAGAGCGTCAACATCAAGGAACGGCTGGACTTCTCCTGCGCCATCTTCGACGCGGAGGGCAACCTCGTCGCCAACGCGCCGCACATCCCTGTCCATCTCGGCGCCATGGGCGAGAGCGTGCGCACCGTCCTCGCCCGCCGCCGCGGTACGCTGCGCCCCGGCGATGTCGTCGCCCTCAACAACCCCTACAATGGCGGCACGCACCTGCCGGACGTGACCGTCATCACGCCGGTCTTCGACCCCACGGGAACGTCGATCCGCTTCTTCGTCGGCTCGCGCGGCCATCACGCCGATATCGGCGGCATCACCCCGGGTTCAACGCCGCCCGCCTCCCATACGCTGGAGGAGGAGGGGGTGGTGCTCGATGATTTCCTGCTGGTGGAGCGCGGCCATTTCCGCGAGTCGGAGCTGCGCGCTCTCCTTGCCGGCGCCCGGTACCCCGCGCGCAGCCCGGATGTGAACGTCGCCGACATCAAGGCCCAGGTCGCCGCCAACAACAAGGGCGTGCAGGAACTCGGCAAGGTCGAGGCGGAGTTCGGCTGGGACGTCGTCGCGGCCTACATGCGCCACGTCATGGACAACGCCGAGGAAAGCGTGCGCCGGGTCGTCGCCCGCCTCTCCGACGGCAGCTTCGACTACCGCATGGACGACGGTGCCCTGCTGCGCGTCAAGGTCACGGTGGACCGCGCCGCGCGCAAGGCCCGCATCGACTTCACCGGTACGGATCAGCAACGTCCCGACAACTTCAACGCGCCCCCCGCGGTCACCCGTGCCGCCGTGCTCTACGTCTTCCGCTGCCTGGTGGGCGAGGAGATTCCGCTCAACGAGGGCTGCCTCAAGCCGCTCGACATCGTCATCCCGCAAGGCAGCTTCCTCGCGCCTTATCCCGGTGCCGCCGTCGTCGCCGGCAACACGGAGGTGAGCCAGGCCACCTGCAACGCGCTGTTCGGCGCGCTCGGTGCGATC
>JAJYFW010000387.1 GCA_021785335.1 Pseudomonadota bacterium | reverse complement strand
CGCGGGCGCGCGAGCTGGTTGGCCGCGCGGGCCAGCGCCCGGCCGATGCCGCCGAGCCGCTTGTGGGTGGTGATACGCATGACACGCTCCATCGTTCGGGATCCGCACCGGAAATGGGTGTGCCGGCGACATAAACCAAACTATTTGATTTGATTCCACGAATCAGACATTCTTATTTCATGCCCGTACCCCGCGCGATCGACCCCGACCTGCTGCGCAGCTTCACCTGCATTGCGGAGGAAGGCAGCTTCACCCGCGCGGCGCTGCGCGTGGGGCGCACGCAGGCCGCCGTCTCGATGCAGATGCAGCGGCTGGAGGAACTGCTCGGCGTGCGCGTGCTGGTGCGCAGCAAGGGCGGCAGCGTGGGGCTGACCGCGCATGGCCGGTTCCTGCTCGACCGCGCGCGCGACATGCTGGCGGCGAACGACGGTATCTGGAACGCCTTCCGCGAGCCGGAGGTGGCGGGCACGGTGCGGCTCGGCACGCCGGACGACTATGCGCTGCGCTGGCTGCCGCCGATCCTGCGGGGCTTCGCGGACAGCCACCCGGCCGTCGAGGTGGACGTGGTCTGCATGGAATCCGGCGCGCTGGTGGAGAAGCTTCGGGCCGGCGAGCTCGACCTGACGCTCGCGACCGAGGGCGCGGCACCGCGCGGCTGGCCGACGCTGGAGCTGTGGCGCGGGCCGCTGGGCTGGGTGACGGCGGAGAATGCCGCGCCGCACGGCGTGCCGCCGCATCGCATGGACCCGCTGCCGCTCGCACTGGCGCAGAAGGACCGGCCCGGGCGCTGTTCCTGGCGGGATGCGGCTCTGGCGGCACTGAACGCAGCGGGGCGGCGCTGGCGGATCGCCTATACCTCGGACACGCAGATCGGCACGCACGCCCCGGTGCTGGCGGGGCTTGCCATCACCGTCTCCATGCTCGCCTGGCTGCCGGAAGGGCTGCGCCCACTGCGCCCGGAGGAGGGTCTGCCACCGCTGCCCGAGTTCTCCATCCTGCTGCTGGAAGCAAAGAACCCGACGCAGCCGGTGACGGGCGCGCTCGCCCGCCGCATCGCCGCGAGCTTCGGCGTCACGCCCCCGGGCGGAGCACCTCCGGGATGAATTGCCGCAGATGCGACGGCAACTCGTCGGTCGGCGTCTTGATCAGATCCTTCTCGACCGTGCCCGCGAGAAGGGCCTGCGCCGCCGGGCCGAGCCGCTCGCGCAACACGGCCATGCTGTGCGCGGGGGCGACGACGACCAGCGCGTCCCAGGCCTCCGCGGTAACGGCGCCGTCGATCTCGCCGGCGACGAAGGCGGCGAATTTCTCCTTCTCCAACACCTTCGGGTCGTGCTTCGGCGTGATCGCGTGATGTGCGGAGGCGCCGGTGTGGAAGCTCGCGCCCGGTCCGTCGCTGCGCAGGCCCGAGGGGCGCTGATGCGCGGCGCTGGCCTCGAACACTCGGTCCTGCTTCAGCGTGTCGTGCGGCGTCTGCCTCAGGAAGCGCGCGTGCTCCCCGTCCGCGATCACGACCAGCAGCCGTTGCTGTTTCACCATGGTGACCTCCACTTCGTCGCGAGAACGATGGAGGCCGTAGCCTGACGCGGCAATGACCTGAGTCAAGTCTTTGACGCAGGCTGGCACCGCTTGACGCGGCGGGGGTTTCGCGGTTGGCTGCCGGTATGATCCGCACCGCCGCTTCCCGGTATTACCGCCCGCGTCACTGAACGCGGCAGGTCGGACTCAACCTCGACAATGCCGCCTCCGGGCGGCTTTTTTGTTGTTCGGCGGCGGCGCAACCCCAGAAGGAAACGCCGCCCAGATGTCCAGCATCCCCGCCCTTCCCTCGCGTATCGGCCTCGTCGGGCGCGGTGCGTTCGGCACTTTCGCGCGCGCCCATCTCGCGCGGCATTTCGCGGTCGTGGCGCACGACCCGGCGCATGACGGCGCGAGCCTCGCCGAAGCGGCCGCTTGTCCCGTCGTGGTCCTCGCCGTGCCGCTCGCGGCCCTGCCCGATGTCGCGCGGGCAATCGCGCCGGCACTGCTTCCGGGGGCGCTCGTGGTCGATGTCTGTTCGGTGAAGTCCGCACCGATCGCGCTGCTCGACGCGATCCTGCCTGAGCACGCCGATATCGTCGGCACGCACCCGCTGTTCGGGCCGCAGAGCGGGCGCGACGGCATCGCGGGATTGCCGGTCGCGGTGTGCCCGGCGCGGCGCGGGCGGCGGCGGCGCCTGGTTGCCCGTTTCCTCTCCGAAACGCTGGCGCTCGACGCGGTGGTGCTCGGCGCGGAGGAGCACGACCGGCAGATGGCGACCGTGCAGGGGCTCACGCATCTGCTGGCGCGGATCGTGCTGGAAATGGGCGTCGGCGACACGCGGCTGGCGACACCCACCTTCCGGCACCTGCTGCGCATGGTCGACACGGTGCGCCACGATTCGGAGGCGCTGTTCCGCACCATCCTCGATTCCAACCCGCATGCCGCCGCGATGCGCGCGCGCTTCCGCGAGGCCGCGGACACGGTGGAGGCGCGGCTCGCTCAGCCGGCCTTCCGCGTCGTCGCGTAGCGGCGCAGTTTGTCGCCGGGCACCATCCAGGGCACGCGGCTGGCGAAGAAGACGTGGTCGCGCGGCGGCACCAGCGACGGGTCGTCGAGGCTCGCCGTGGTGATGTCGAGCCCGAGCGAATGGTCGAGATGGCGGTAGGTGAGCGGCGTGCCGCAATCGGCGCAGAAGCCGCGATCGACGCGCGCGCTGGAGGCATAGCGGCGCGGCATGCCCTTGACGAAACGAAACGTTTCCACAGGCACGGAGAACCAGGCGACCAGCGGCGCGCCGGCGATGCGGCGGCAATCCGCGCAGTGGCAGAACGTGGCGTCGAACGGCTCGGCCTCGGTCTCGTAGCGCACCGCGCCGCAATGGCATCCACCGGTCAGTTTCATCTCATCCCTCCGCTTCCAGCGCTTCCGCGGCTTCCAGCCACGTCGTCTCGGCTTCTCCCTGTTCGCGCGCCAGGGCGGCGAGCTTCAGTTGCAGGGCCGGAATATCCGTTCCGCTGGCATAGGTCGAGGGATCGGCGAGCCGCGCCTCGATCCTCGCCCGCTCGGCGGTGATGCGCACCAGCGCGGCCTCCGCGTCCCGCGCCTTCTTGCGCAGCGGCGCCAGCGCCGCGCGGGCCTCGGCGCGCTCGCGGCGCTGACCGTCGCGCGACGCGCCGGGCTTCGGCTCACGGGCGGGGCGCGCCTCCTCGGCGAGCCGTGCGCGGTAGGATTCAAGGTCGCCGTCATAGGGCGTGACCGCGCCGTTCGCGACCAGGTAGAGCCGGTCGGCGAC
>JAJYFW010000386.1 GCA_021785335.1 Pseudomonadota bacterium | reverse complement strand
CTCAGCCGCTTCAATCGCTCGTCCATGTCAAACAATCCCGCCTGGCCCCGCATCGCCTCACCCCCGCTCCGCCAGGGCCAAGTGAATCAGCACACCGCCAACTTGGCGAGGAAATTAGAAGCGCCCAGCTTCAAAAGAATTGGCGACTTATTGTCATCCTAGCCGGGTGTGACCTCTTTTCGTGGGTCTCTTCTTATTTCTTCAGCGGTTGGGTAAGTGTGGCTGCAGCAATACTATCGACAATCGTTTCGACGGGCGTGGGATATTTCGCAATCACGCGCGTCATCACTATCACGATTGAGACGATTTGATGGGTGCAGGCGCCGCTCCCCCATCATCGCTGGTTTGCGGCACAATAGAGAAGCTTGGTGGAGCCAAGCGGGATCGAACCGCTGACCTCCTGAATGCCATTCAGGCGCTCTCCCAGCTGAGCTATGGCCCCTACCGCTTGGGATGGCGGGGTCTAGACGATGGCCGGGCCCCTCGCAAGGGGCTCGCCGCGCACCTCAGGCCGCCGCCTTCAGCTTCGGCGAAACCGCGAAGTTCGCCTCCGTCTTCTCGCGGAACTCGTCGAGCGAAACCCCGTCCGCAAGCTCCAGCAGCGTCATGCCGCCGTGCCTGCGGTCGATGCCCACCACGCCGAGGTCCGTCACCACCATGTCCACCACCCGCGCGCCGGTCAGCGGCAGGCTGCACGCCTTGAGCAGCTTCGGCTTGCCGCCCGCCGTGTGCTCCATCAGCACCACCACGCGCTTCACGCCGGCCACCAGGTCCATCGCGCCGCCCATCCCCTTCACCATCTTGCCGGGGATCATCCAGTTCGCGAGGTCGCCGTTCTCCGCCACCTGCAGCGCGCCGAGGATGGAGATGTCGATGTGCCCGCCGCGCACCATCGCGAAGGACGCGGCGCTGTCGAAGTAGCTGGTCGTCGGCAGCTCCGTCACCGTCTGCTTGCCGGCGTTGATGAGGTCCGCGTCCTCCTCGCCCTCGAACGGGAAGGGCCCGGTGCCGAGCATCCCGTTCTCGGAATGCAGCTGCACCGTGATCCCGTCCGGGATGTGGTTGGCGACCAGCGTCGGGATGCCGATGCCGAGGTTGACGTAGAACCCGTCGCGCAACTCGCGGGCGGCGCGGGCGGCCATCTGATCACGTGTCCAGGGCATTCTTACCTCCTCAGGCGTCCGGGCCGCGCGCCTACGCCGCCCGCTTGCGCACGGTCCGCTGCTCGATCCGCTTGTCGATCACCGCCGGCCGCACGATGCGGTTCACGAAGATGCCCGGCGTGATGATCATGTCCGGGTTCAGCGTCCCCGCCGGCACGATCTCCTCCACCTCGGCCACCACCATCTCGGCCGCCGTCGCCATCACCGGGTTAAAGTTCCGCGCCGTCTTGCGGTAGACGAGGTTGCCCTCGGTGTCCGCCTTCCAGGCGTGCACGATCGCGAGGTCGGCGCGGATGCCGCGCTCCATCACGTAGTGCTCGCCGTCGAACTCGCGGGTTTCCTTGCCCTTCGCCACGTCCGTGCCATAGCCGGTCTTGGTGAAGAAGGCGGGGATGCCGGCGCCGCCGGCGCGGATGCGCTCGGCCAGCGTGCCCTGCGGGTTGAACTCGATCTCCAGCTCGCCGGCGAGATACTGCTGGGCAAAGGTCGCGTTCTCGCCCACGTAGCTGCTCACCATCTTCCGCACCTGGCGGGTCTTGAGCAGGATGCCGAGCCCCGCGTCGTCGATCCCCGCGTTGTTGGAGACGATGGTGAGGTCGCGCACCCCCGCCTCGCGGATCGCCTCGATCAGCGAGGTGGCGATGCCACACAGGCCGAAGCCGCCGGAAAGAATGGTCATGCCGTCGCGCAGCACGCCGTCCAGCGCCGCCCTCGCGTCGGGGTAGATCTTGTTGATCGCCATGCTCGCCCTCCGTGGCCGGACCTAGCATGCGCGTTGTCGGGGAAGGAAGGCTTGCAACGGGGGCGGAAATACACAAATGGTGATGCGGAAACCAGGAGAACTACGATGAAGGCGAGTAGTATTCTCGAGACCATCGGCGCCACGCCCCATGTCCGCCTGGCGCGGATGTTCCCCGCCGCCGAAAACCGTGGCGCCGAGGTCTGGGTGAAGAACGAGCGCGCCAACCCCGGCGGCTCCATCAAGGACCGCATCGCGCTCTCCATGGTCGAGGCGGCGGAGAAGTCCGGCGCCCTCAAGCCCGGCGGCACCATCATCGAGCCGACCAGCGGCAACACCGGCATCGGGCTCGCCATGGTCGCCGCGGTGAAGGGCTACCGGCTGGTGCTCGTGATGCCGGATTCGATGTCGGTGGAGCGGCGGCGGCTGATGCAGGCCTACGGCGCCAGCTTCGACCTCACGCCGAAGGAAAAGGGCATGAAGGGCGCGATCGCGCGGGCGGAGGAGCTGCGGGCGCAGAACCCCGGCTCCTGGATCCCGCAGCAGTTCGAGAATCCGGCGAACATCGACGCGCATGTCCGCACCACGGCGCGCGAGATCCTGGCGGACTTCCCGGAGGGGCTGGATGCGCTGATCACCGGCGTCGGCACCGGCGGGCACCTCACAGGCTGCGCGCAGGTGCTGAAGCAGGCCTGGCCCCGGCTGAAGGTGTTCGCGGTCGAGCCCACCGCCTCGCCGGTGATCTCCGGCGGCGCGCCGGCGCCGCACCCGATCCAGGGCATCGGCGCCGGGTTCATCCCCGCCAACCTGCACACGAAGCTGCTGGACGGCGTGATCCAGGTGGACGCCGAGGAGGCGCGGGAGCACGCGCGGCAATGCGCGACGAAGGAGGGCATCCTGGTCGGCATCTCCTCCGGCGCGACCCTCGCTGCGATCGCGAAGAAGCTGGCGGAACTGCCGGCGGGCTCGCGGGTGCTCGGGTTCAACTACGACACCGGCGAGCGCTACCTCTCGGTGCCGGACTTCCTGCCCGCGTAGGCGGGCGGCGCCGCGCAAGGATGCAGGCGGAGGCTTGACAGAAGCCCCCCCAGGGAGGCGCATGCGCGCACACCAACCGGGGGGAGCAACATGGCTCTGACACGCAGACAACTGGGCGCCGGCGTTGCGGCCGGCGCCGCGTTCGGCATCGTGCGCAACGCGCGGGCGGCGAGCGAGAAGGTCTCGATCGGCATCCTGCCGCTCGTCTCCCACGCGCCCACCATCATCGCCGCCGCGCGCGGCTACTTCGCGGCGCAGGGGCTGGATGCGAAGCTCGTCACCTTCCAGGCGGCGGAGCCGATGGCCGTGGGCATCGCCTCGGGCGACATCGACTTCGGCGTGACCGCGATCACCGGCGGGCTCGTCAGCCTCGCCGACAAGG
>JAJYFW010000385.1 GCA_021785335.1 Pseudomonadota bacterium | reverse complement strand
TCTCGACCGAAGCGAGCGCCGCGCGGCCACCCTCGGCGATGGCGCCGGACCAGCCGAACCACAGGCCACCGCGCTTTTCCATCATACCATCGAGCGCCACGGCGAGCCCGCCGGCCTGCTGGCCGGCCGAGGGCACGGGCACGCGGTTCGAAACCACGACCAGGCGCGTCATTCTTCCTCCGGGGGAGTGTCGCAAGGCGTGGGACTCTCGCGCCGACTCGTGGCAAGAAAGCGGCAAAACAGGCGGGTTGGGGGTATTTCTTGCATGACCGTCACGAATGGCAAGCCTCTGAGGAACGCCCCCCTGGCAAAGCCGGGACTTTATGGGATGATGTCTGGATGGACAGCGACCTTCTCGCCCGGCTGACCGCCTGGCGCCGTCACCTGCATGCCCACCCGGGCCTCACCCTGCACGAGGAAGAGACCGCAGCCTTCGTCTCCGAGCGCCTCGCCGAGATGGGCATTCCCCACCAGCGCGGCATCGGCAAAAACGGCATCGTTGCCACGATTTCACGCGGCAGTTCCAACCGCGCCGTGGGCCTGCGCGCGGACATGGACGCGCTGCCGATCACCGAGCAGACCGGCCTGCCGCACGCCTCGACCAACCCCGGCGTGATGCATGCCTGCGGGCATGACGGGCATACGACCAGCCTGCTCGGCGCCGCGGCGCTGCTGATGGCGGACACCAGTTGGTCAGGCACCGTGCACCTGGTCTTCCAGCCTGCGGAGGAGGGCGGCGGCGGCGCGCGGGCGATGATCGCCGACGGGCTGTTCCAGCGCTTCCCGATGGAGCGCATCTTCGGTTACCACAATTGGCCGGGGCTCGAGGCAGGCACGGTCGCCGTGCATGACGGGTCGGTGATGGCGGCCGGCGCGAGGGTTTCCTTCGCGATCGAG
This sequence comes from Pseudomonadota bacterium, assembly GCA_021785335.1. The sequence goes on along the minus strand of JAJYFW010000385.1, from coordinate 2,432 downwards.
GGTGCCGCGGGCCATGCGGCGCTGCCGCAGTTCACCCGCGACCCGGTGGTAGCCGCGGGGCACCTGATCGTGGCGCTGCAATCCATCGTCGCGCGCAATGTCGATCCGCTGGAATCGGCGGTGATCAGCATGGGCATGATTCAGGGCGGCTCGGCGGCCAACCAGATCCCCGCCACGGTGAACCTGCACGGCACCATGCGCTACTACCGCGACCACATCCGCGACGTGCTCGACGCCGGCGTGCGCCGCGTGGCCGCGGGCATCGCGGCGACCTGCGATGTCTCGATCGGGGTCGAGATCCGCTACGGCGTCGGCGCCACGGTCAACACCGCTCCGGAGGCCGCCGTGGCCGCGGCGGCGGCGGAACACGCGGGGCTGGCGCTGCGGCGAGATCTGCCGCCAGCGATGACCGGGGAAGACTTCGCCTGGTACCTGCGCGAGAAGCCCGGCGCCTTCGCCTGGATCGGCAACGGGCCGGACAGTGATGGGCGGGAGTTGCATTCACCGCGCTACGATTTCAACGATGCGGTGCTGCCGGCGGCGAGCGCCTGGCTGGCGAGCGTGGCGCGCGACGCGTTGCGCTGAGCCGGTGGCGGGCGGCTTCCCGCCTCAGACGATGCCGCGCAGGCCGGCGCCGACGCTTGCACCGGCGATGGTGGCGGCGAGGCAGATCGCGACCGAGAGCAGCACGTTGATGGAAGCCGCGACCGGGTGGCCGGCGCGGATCAGTTCCAGCGTCTGCAGGCTGAACGACGAGAACGTGGTGTAGCCGCCGCAGAAGCCCACGATGATCAGCAATCGTATCGCGCTGCCGCCGGCCGCGACGTCGGCGAGGCCGATAACGAAGCTGCCGAGGATGTTGATGACCAGCGTGCCGAGCGGGAAATCCAGCCCGAAGGCACCGGCGAAGAGGATGCCGGTCCAGTAGCGGCCAACCGAACCGACGGCCCCGCCGAGGGCGACAAGAAGCGCTGGGATCATCCGCTTCTGATGGCACGCCCCTCCCGGCCGCGCAATGCGACGCGGGCGGCGAGGCTCAGGTGCGCGGCGCGGACGCGCAGGTCGGAGGGCTCGGTCGCGATTGGGGCGCAGCCGCGCGCGGCCCAGACCGCCATCGCCTCGGCCTGTCGCGCGGGGGCGAAGTCCGGATGGAGCAGCGGCGCCGGCGCGTCCTCGAAGGCGGCGCGGTTGCCGGTGTCGAGGTAGGACTCGCAGGCCAACCCCTCGGCGAGCAGCGCGTCGTGGCGGTCGAGCTCGAGGTGGAAATAGGTCACCTCCGGCCGCTGCTCCGCCGCGATGGAGACGCCGTTGGCGAGATGACGGATAGGGATCAGCACGCCGTCGACCAGCACCGCATGGTCGGGCGAGAGTACCAGGTCGCGCAGCGGCAGGCCGTGGCCGAAGGCACCGGCGCGCACGCGGATGGGTGCCACATCGACGGCGCTTGCGTGGCGGCGCAGGTCGATCCGGCGCCGCCCGGCCCAGCGCAGCGCCGCGATCCGTCCCGAGGCGGTGACGACCAGGTCGCCCGCGCACAGATCCTCGACCGACCTTCCGCCGGAGGGAGTGAGGATGAGGGTGCCGGCGGCGAAGCAGGCGGTGATCAGGGTGCCGCCTTCGCCATCGGGCCTCGCGACGAAAGTTTCTCCTGAACTACCAATGAGATAGAGGGAAATATCCTGTTGGCCGGTCAGCGAGAGCACGCCTCCGGCGTAGGAGGCGATCGTCTCGTGCGCGCCCACGAGGTCGATTGCGGCAGGACCGAGCCCCGCGACTGCGCCGCGCGGCGCGTCGCCGGGCAGCACCGACAGCGTGACGCCGGCGGCGAGCGAGACCGTGCCCGGCCCGCGCAGCGGCGTTGCCAGCGTCAGACGCGACTGGTCGTGCAGCGTGACGCCGGCAGCGAGGCGGGCGTCTCCCGCCAGCGTCCAGTCCCCGCCCGCGCGAACATAAATGTAGGAAAAATCGATGAACTGGGTGCCGAGGCCTGCGAGGGTTCCGGGCCGCTCGCCGGCGCCGAGCTCAAGGTAGGAAATCACGGGGCTGCCGGGCTTGTTGCCGCCATCGACGATGCCGGCGAAGGTCCCGCTTGGGTAAAGATCGACCAGTGCCGGACTTCCCGGCGCGATGGTCACCGCCTGCGTCCCCGCGACGGTGCCGAAGTTGAACAGCGCCGCCTTGCCGTTGGCGAGCGAGACGCCGGCCTCGGCGCCGGCGACCACGGCGCCCTGCCCGACCCCGACGATGCCGCCGCTGGCCAGTTCTACCCCCGCGCGATCGCCGAGGATGGTGCCGAGATTGGTCACGTAGCCATAGCCGCCGGCGAAGCGCACGCCCTCTGCCTGCGTCGCGGTGGCTTCGATCCTGCCGGCGTTGAGCAGCGCGCCGCCACCCAGGCCCAGCAGGCCGTAGCCCGCCCGACCGGCCCCCTC
>JAJYFW010000384.1 GCA_021785335.1 Pseudomonadota bacterium | reverse complement strand
TTGCGGGCCGGGCCTTACGGTGGGCGGGGAGCATCGGCCGGGCATCGTGCACCGGCTCGACAAGGATACCTCCGGCGTGATGGTCGCGGCGAAGACCGAGGCGGCGATGGCCGCGCTGTCCGCCGCCTTCGCCGCGCGGGAGCCGGACCGCGCCTATCTGGCGCTGGTCTGGGGCGTGCCCGCGCCGGCCCAGGGGGAGATCGAGGGGGCGATCGGGCGGGACCCGCGCGATCGCAAGCGGATGGCGCTGCGCCCGCATGGCGGCGGCAAGCCGGCGCTGACCCGCTATCGCACCCTGCGCGTGTGGGGCGGACCAGGGGGCCCCGCCGTCGCGCTGCTGGAATGCCGGCTGGCCACCGGACGGACGCATCAAATCCGCGTGCATCTGGCCAGCCGCGGCCACCCGCTGGTCGGCGACCCGGTCTATCTGCGCCGGGTGCCGGCCGCCGCGGCGGGCCTGCCGGAGGCGCTGCGCCGCCGGCTGCTCGATTTCCCGCGCCAGGCGCTGCACGCGGCCCGGCTGGGCTTCGCCCACCCGCGCACCGGGCAGGCCCTGGCCTTCGAGACGCCGCCGCCGCCCGACATGGCGGCGCTGATCGCAGCCCTGGACTGCGCCGGCGGCGGGGGCTGAAGGGGTCGAAAAAGGACAGCGGTATTGACAGGACCGTTCTGGTCCTCTATGAAGGGGCGTCGGAAACGGGAAGGCAAGACCGTTCCGCGCATCGTCCGGGGGGATCCGCCGCCGCATTCGGGGCATCCCGCCGGGACGCCACAACGTTGCCACGTTATGGACTGTTATTCAGTCCACGGCCGACGGGTTCTGTGCCATCCTGGACAGGACTTAGAGCCGCTCAGACGAAAGGAGCCTGTCGTGGCCTCTGCCGTCCTCAATATCGCGCCTGAGGGAAACCTCACCCGCTATCTTCAGGAAATCCGCAAGTTCCCGATGCTTTCGGCGGAGGAGGAGCTCGCGCTCGCCCACCGCTGGCGCGATTCCGAAGATATGGAAGCCGCGCACAAGCTGGTGACCTCCCACCTGCGTCTCGTTGCGAAGATCGCCATGGGCTACCGCGGCTACGGCCTGCCGGTCGGCGAACTGATCAGCGAAGGCAACGTCGGCATGATGCAGGCGGTGAAGCGGTTCGATCCGGACCGCGGCTTCCGCCTGGCCACCTATGCCATGTGGTGGATCCGCGCCGCGATCCAGGAATACATCCTGCACAGCTGGTCGCTGGTGAAGATGGGCACCACCGCGGCGCAGAAGAAGCTGTTCTTCAACCTGCGCCGGCTGAAGGGCCAGATGCAGGCGATCGACGACGGCGATCTGCAGCCGGAACAGGTGGCGAAGATCGCGCATATGCTCGCGGTGCCGGAACAGGACGTGGTGAACATGAACCGCCGCCTCGCGGCCGCGGACCACAGCCTGAACGCGCCGGTGCGCGCGGAGTCGGAAGGCGAGTGGCAGGACTGGCTGGTCGATGAGTCCGAAAGCCAGGAAACCGCCTATGGCGACCGGGAAGAACTGACCGGGCGCAAGGCGCTGCTCAACGGCGCGTTGAAGACGCTGAACGACCGCGAGCGGCATATCCTGATCGAGCGGCGGCTGAAGGACAATCCGACCACGCTGGAAGACCTGTCGCAGCAATACGACATCTCCCGCGAGCGGGTGCGCCAGATCGAGGTGCGCGCGTTCGAGAAGCTGCAGAAGGCGATGAAGGCGCAGATCGCCGAGCGCCGGATGCAGCAGGCGGAACGGGTCGCGGCTTCGCGGTAGGCGTTCTTGCCTTCACCTCTCCCACTTTGTGGGAGAGGTCGCCGGGCGCAGCCCGGCGGGTGAGGGTCGCTCCGCCTATCCGTTCGGATCGTTCCCCGCCCGCTCCCGCGCCACCGCGGCGAGCAGGGCCGGGATTTCGTCGCGGATGACCGGCAGCAGCCGTTTGGTGTCGATGCCGAAATAATGGTGCGCCATCAGGTCGCGCAAGCGCGCGAAGCCCTTCCAATCCACTTCCTTGTGCCGCTGGCGGACCTCCTCGGGGATCGCCTTGGTCGCCTCGCCAATCTCGGTCAGCGCATTCTTGATCGCGCGGTAGGCCATGCGGTCGGCATGGGGCAAGGCGTGGAATGCCTGGGTTTCCATATCGGCCACGAAATCGCGCAGATCGGTGGCCGCGGCGTGAATATCGGCCAGGCGGTCGGCGAGGCCGCGCACCATCAGAACACACGCACGAACGTGCCCGCCGCGCCCGCGGCGACGTGGGGGAGCAGGGTCGCGCGTTCGCCGAGATCGACCCGGCGGCCCAGCGCCTCCTCCAACTCCGCCGCCAGATGCGCGAGGTCGAGCAGGGAGAGTTCGGCCCGAGGCCGGACATCGATCGCGAGATCGACATCGCTGTCGGGCCGGGCGTCCCCCCGTGCGACCGAGCCGAACACGTAGAGCGCGGCGACGCCGCGGGCGCGCAAGCTTGGTTACAGCGGGCGCAGGCGGCGGATCGTCTCGGCGAGCTCGGGCGGGCGGCGCTCGGCTTCCGCGAGGAAGCCCGCGATCAGGCCGCCGATCAGGTCCTGGAGCTTTTCCCCGCGCTCCGCCGCCGCGGCTTTCATGCGGGCGTGGATGTCGCGGGGGATTCGGACGGAGAGGAAGGCGGGGTGGTCCATGGGGGTGGCCCTGTGGCGCGCACAAGATAGGTTGTGCACATTCTAGGCGCAAGCGGGGGATGCGCCCCCCCTTCACCTCGCCCACTTTGTGGGAGAGATCGGCGCGCGCAGCGTGCCGGATGAGGGGCGCACGGCAGGGGCGGCGGGCGGGCGGGGACACGATCTCTATCGCTTAGCTCTCGGTAACGGATTCTGGATGTCGCGCGATGCCGTAGCGCCCAGGGAGGCATGCGGTTTCCGTTCCCACCTGCGAAGCAATCGTCGCTTCGACGTAAGAATCGGGGACTTCGTCAACGACCTCGGCAGCGCGCAATTCCTTGCCGTCGCACTCGAGGATAAACGGCACGAACCCACGCTCGAATGAAATCGGCGCAACTGCGGCCGGGAAATCGACGCGATAGCTGAGGATCTGGCCCTGGGGACTCACGACAAACCGGCAGCGGTCAAATGATTCCGGCTCATCGTGTGGGACAGCCAAAGCCTCGCGCCACTCGTTCGCGCTAAAAATGGTCTTCGTGCCGATGAACGGCGCCTGTGCCAGCAGGCTCAGCGGCTGGGTTTCGATCGGGGAGCCAATCGGGGCTTCAACCAGAACCTCCCCCAAAGTCAGCAGTTAGACCATTGCGTGCTCCTCGCGCTCCAGAGCGTCAGCGTCGCACCACCATGGTCATGGTACGGATGC
>JAJYFW010000383.1 GCA_021785335.1 Pseudomonadota bacterium | reverse complement strand
TGGCGAAGGCGGTGCCCATCACGCGGATCGAGCCATAGGCGCGCACGTCCGCGCCGATCACCCGCCCGCCATACCAGAGGTTCTCCAGCGAGGCGGCGCGGATGGCGTCGTAGGGCACGTCCGCGTGGCCGGGCCCGCCGACATAGGTGTAGCTCGGCTTGCCGGCCTCGCCGTGCAGCTCGATCGGCCAGGCGGCGCGGGCAATCGCCTGCTTGTGCGCCGCACCCGCCGTCAGTTCCTCGAAGCTCATCGTGTGCCGCGCCGCGGGATGGCGGGTCTCGCGCACGCCCACCTGCGGGCCAGTGGCCACCAGGTACGCGCGCTCGAACCCGGGCTGGGTGCGGCGCAGCAGCTCCGCATAGGCATGCGAGCGCGCCCGCCCCTCCATCTCCGCCCGCGTGAAACTCGCGGAGGAGAGGTCGGGCAGCGGCAGGTCCACCGTCATCCACCACAGATCGCCGGAGAGCGGCATGTGCACGAAGATGCCGCCATCCGTGCGCGCGATCGGATACGCGCCGTCCGCGTTGTATTCCGCGATGGCCTGCTGCAGCCGCCGCCGGTCGAGCTTCGTCCCCGGCGCCAGGCCGCCGACGCGGATCGGCATGGTCAGCGCCTGCAGGTTCCCCTCGCCGTCGCCGACGCGGAAATCCTCGCCCGCCAGCATCGCGAGGTTGGCGTCGCCGCTGGCATCGACGAACGCCTCCGCCAGCACGTGCCGGCGCCCGTCCATGCCGGCGAGCGTCACTCCCTCCACCGCGACGCCGGTGCGCGTCGCCGCCGCCACGCGCGTGTGCAGCAGCACGTCGATGCCGTGCGCGGCCACGATGCGGTCGAGTGCCAGCTTCAGCAGCTCCGGGTCGAGCAGGACGATCCAGTTGCCGGTGGTGGGCGAGCGATGCGCCATCGCGTCGAGCCCGAGCCCGCGCAGCGCGGCCAGCACCTCCTCCGCGACGCCGCCCACCGCGCGCTCCGGCACGTCGCCGCGGGTGAACAGGCCGCAGTAGGAGAGCACCTGCGCGTTGGTCGCCGCCCCGCCGAGGAAGCCGTATTTTTCCACCAGGCACACGCGCGCGCCGGCCCTCGCGGCGCCGACGGCAGCGCCGATCCCGGCCGCCCCGCCACCGCACACCAGGACATCGTACTCGGCGCCGACGCGTCGCATGGCCTCACGACCTCCAGTCGAGGAACCGGCGCTCCGCCCGCGCGATCACCCAGCTGATCAGCAGCCCCAGCACCGCGAGGATGGTGACACCGGCGATGAGCTGGTCGATCGCGAACAGCGAGCCCGCCTGCAGGATGTAGGCGCCGATGCCGTACTGCGCGCCGATCATCTCGGCGGCGACCAGCAGCACGATGGCGATGGCGGACGAGATGCGCAGCCCCGAGAGGATCGCCGGCAGCGCGCCGGGCAGGATGATCTTGCGCACGATCGAGCCCCAGGAGAGCCCGAAGGACTGGCCCATGCGGATCAGGTTGCGGTCGACGTTGTCCACCCCGCTGTAGGTCGCGATCACGGCGGGGAAGAACGTGCCGAACAGGATGGTCGCGATCTTGGAGCTCTCGCCGATCCCGAACCAGACGATGAACAGCGGCAGCAGCGCGATCTTCGGCACCGCGAACAGCGCCGAGGTGAGCTGCATCAGCGCCGCGCGGGCGATGGTGAACAGCCCGATCGCGAGCCCGACCGCGATGCCGAGGATGCTGCCCAGCACCCAGCCGGTGCCGAGGCGCATCAGGCTGACGGAAAGGTTCTTCCACAACATGCCGGTGCGCACGAGGTCCGCCAGCGCGCCCAGCACCTGCGAGGGCGCGGGCAGCGCGATGGGCGAGATCAACCCCAGCCGCGAGGCCGCCTCCCACGCCAGGATCAGGCCGATGAACACCGCCCAGGAAACATAGCTGTTGGTCCGCGGGCGGAAGCCGCCGCCGCGGAACGGCACCTCGCGCACGCCAGCCTCCCGGGCCGGCGCGAGGCCGCGCGCGTCATCCGGCATCGGCCAGCTCCCGGTCCGCGGCACGGGCCTCCTCGCGCATGACGAGCCAGATGTGGCGCTGCATCGCCTCCAGCTCCGCCGCGCGCTCGGCGCGTTCGGCGAGCGGCATGTCGATCTCCACCGTCTCGCGGATCTGCCCCGGCCGGCGCGAGAGCACGTGCACCCGGTGGCCGAGCCGGACGGCCTCGGCGAGGTTGTGGGTGACGTAGCAGGCGGAGAAGCGCTCGCGCGTCCACAGCTCCACCAGGTCGTCCATCAGCAGCTCGCGCGTCTGTGCGTCGAGCGCCGAGAGCGGCTCGTCCATCAGCATCACCGCCGGGCGCACCGCGAGGGCGCGCGCGATCGCCACGCGCTGCTTCATGCCGCCGGAAAGCTGGCGCGGCAGGGCGGCGCGGAAATCCGTGAGCCGCGTGCGCTCCAGCACGTCGTCCACGATGGCGCGCATCGCCGTCCCGCCCAGCCTGTGGTCCTCCAGCACCAGGCGGATGTTGCCCTCCACGCTGCGCCAGGGCAGCAGCGCGAAGTCCTGGAAGATGTAGGTGATGGGGTTGAGCGAGCCCGCCGGCGGCTCGCCCTCCAGCAGCACCCGCCCCTCGCTCGCCTGCTCCAGCCCGCCCAGCATGCGCAGCAGCGTCGACTTGCCGCAGCCGGAGGGGCCGACGACGCAGACGATCTCGCCCCCGCCGATCGCGATCCCGATATCGCGCAGCACCTCCGTGGTGCCGTAGCGATGCCCGAGGCGATCGGCGAGGAGGCGCACTCAGAACGTCTTCACGAAGCCGGTGTCGACCAGCTTCTTCATCGTCGAGCCCGCGGGCACCAGCTTGTTGGCGTTGAGCCAGGCGAGCTGGTCGGCGACGCTCGCGACATTGAGCGCGGCGCCCTTGTTGACGTGCATCACCCCGTTGGTGATGTGCGGCCGCGCCTTGGCCAGCGGCATGCCAGCGAAGACGTATTTGTGGATCTCCGCCACGATCGCATCGACCTCCTTAGGCGCCATCGTCTTCGCGACCAGCGCCGCGTCGTAGTCGTCGATGCCCCTGGAGAAGCCGGCGAGGAAGCGCTTCACCACCTCGGCGCGCTTGTCGATGTTGCGGGTGGAGGTGAAGACGGTCGTCACTTGGTAGTCCGGGATGAAGTCCTGCACCGCCCCGATCACGTGCGCGGCCTTGTCGTGGAGCAGGATGGCGATGATGGAGGGCAGCATGTCCCACGCATCAACCTGGCCGGTCTTCACCGCCGCGATGCAGGCCGGGATGGTCTGCAGCGGGCGATAGGTGATGTCGCTGGCCGGGAAGCCCGCCTTCTGCGCCGCCTTGTAGGCGACATACTCGAAGGAGGAGCCGG
>JAJYFW010000382.1 GCA_021785335.1 Pseudomonadota bacterium | reverse complement strand
CGACCGCCTTCACGCCGGGGACCGCTTCGGCCGCGATGACGCAGGCGCGCCGCTCCGCCTCGTCCATCACCGTGCCCCAGAGATGCACGGTACCGCTCTCCACCATCACCGTTCCGCGCGAGGCCATGCGGCCCCAGGGCTGGGAGCGAAGCGCGGCGAGTACCGCCTCGCGGAGCGCCGCGTCGTCGGTCGCCACCGTGGACGGCTTCGCCAGCGCGCCTGCGAGCGCCCGCAACAGGTCGGCGCGGGCGACGATGCCGACGAGCCTGCCGTCCTCCACCACCGGCAGGCGCTTGACGCGGTGGCGGTCCAGCAGGTCCGCGACGGCGGCAAGCGGCGTCTTCGACGTGACCGTCACGACCTTGCGCGTCATCACGTCGGCGGCGGTGCGGCCATGGGCGTGGACGAACTCCACCGCGGCCTCCTGCTCGGAGGCGAAGAACGCGGCCCAGCGGCTCTGCGGCTGCGCGGTGCCGATCTCGCCGCGGCGCATCAGGTCGCGCTCGCTCACCATGCCGACGAGCTTGCCGCCATCCACCACCGGCACGCCGCTCAGATGGTGGTCGAGCATCGTCTTGGCGATCTCCGCGATGGTGGCTTTCGGCCCCACGGTGACCACGTCCCGTGTCATGACGTCGGCGACATTCATTGCAACTCTCCCATAGGGGCTTCGTCCCCCGGTTGGCGAGCGCACGCTAGAGGCAATGCGGCGTGCCCGCGTTGACTGAAGTCAAGATCATGGCACCCCGCGCGGGGGCTGCCAAACCACCCCGGGAACGGCCTAGATTGGCGGCATCCCCTCCGAGGCACGCATGGCGAACCTGCCCCCCGCACCCTTCACCGCACCGGCGATCCATCCGACCTCGATCGCAACCGTCTCGCTGTCCGGTACGCTGCCGGAGAAGCTCGAGGCCGCGGCGGCGGCCGGCTTCGACGGCATCGAGCTGTTCGAGAACGACCTGCTGACCTGGGACGGCACGCCCGCCGAACTGCGCGACATCGCCGCGGGGCTGGGCCTCGCCATCATGCTCTACCAGCCGTTCCGCGACTTCGAGGCGCTGCCGGAACCGCTGCGTGGCCGCGCCTTCGACCGCGCGCAGCGCAAATTCGACGTGATGGCGGCGCTGGGCGCCGACCGGCTCCTGGTGTGCAGCTCCATCCACCCGCAGGCGATCGGCGATACGGCGCGCGCGGTTGCGGACCTGCGGGCGCTGGCGGAGATCGCCGCGCCGCGCGGCATCACCCTCGGCTACGAGGCGCTGGCCTGGGGGCGGCACGTCAGCCGCTGGCGCCAGGCCTGGGAGATCGTGCGCCAGGCGGATCATCCGGCACTGGGTCTTGTTTTGGACTCGTTCCATACCCTGGCGCTCGGCGACACGCTCGACGGGCTGGAGCAGGTGCCCGGCGAGAAGATCGCGTTCCTGCAACTCGCCGACGCGCCGCAGCTCGCGATGGACGCGCTCGCCTGGTCGCGGCATTTCCGCCTCTTCCCTGGCCAGGGCGACTGGGACATCGCCGCGTTCGTGCGGCGCGTGCTGGCAGCCGGGTATCGCGGCCCGCTGTCGCTCGAGGTGTTCAACGACCATTTCCGTGCCGCTCCCGCGCGCGGCATCGCGATCGACGGGCTGCGCAGCCTGCGCCTGCTCGCGGCGGAGACCGGGCTCGCGACCCTGCCCGCGCCGCCCGCGGTTGGCGGCATCGCGTTCATCGAGTTCGCGGTGGACACGGCAAGCGGCGCGGCGCTCGGCGCCACGCTGGGCGGGCTCGGGTTCCGGCGCGCGGGGCTGCACCGCTCCAAGCAGGTGGAACTGTGGCGTCGCGGTGAGGCCAACATCGTGCTCAACGCCGAGCCGGACAGCATGGCGGCGGAACATTTTCACCTCCGCGGGCCCTCGGTCTGCGCGATCGGGCTCTCGGTGAACGACGCGGCGCGGACGCTGGCGCGCGCGGAGGCGCTGCTGGCGCCGCGCTGGCGCGAGCGGCTGGGCCCCGGCGAGCGGTCGATCCCCGCCGTGCGCGCGCCGGACGGCACGCTGATCTATCTCGTGGAGCCCGATCCCTCGGGGCGCAGCAACTGGGAGGACGATTTCCACCTCGCCCCGTCGGCGGCGGAGGAGGGCGTGCGTTTCGACCATGTCGCGGTGGCACTTCCGGATGGGCGGATGGAGACGTTCATCCTGTTCTGGCGCGCGCTTTTCGGGTTGCGCGCGGAACCGCTGGTGGAGCTCGCCGACCCCTACGGGCTCGTGCGCAGCCGCGCGATGCGCACGGCGGACGGCGCGCTGCGCCTGCCGCTCAACGTCTCGGAGAGCCGCGAGACCGCGACCGGGCGCTTCGTGACCGCGGCGGCGGGGGCGGGCGTGCAGCACATTGCGCTCGCGGTGCCGGACCTGCTGGCGGAGCGGCAGCGGGCCGGCGGGTTCCTGCCCATCCCCGGCAACTACTACGATGACCTCGAGGCGCGCTTCGGGCTGGACGCGGAATCGATCGCGGCGCTGCGGGCCGGACGCCTGCTCTATGACCAGGACGACCACGGAACGTTCCGCCAGGCCTACACCGCGCGCTTCGGGGAGCGCGTGTTCTTCGAGCTTTGCGAGCGGCGCGGCTACGAGGGCTACGGCGCCGCCAACGCCGCCGTCCGCCTCGCCGCCCAAGCGGCGCACGCGGCGCTGCCCGGGGAGCTGTAGGCGGTCCGGCCGTGCCGCGTCTCGCCGGCTAGAAGGTCGCCGCGGTCATCGGCAGCAGCTTGCGGCCGAGATAGGCTTCCAGCACCTCGGTCACGTCGCCGTCGGCGCGGATGCGCCCCTGGTCGAGCCAGATGATCCGCGTGCACCAGGTGCGCAGGATATGGACCGCGTGCGAGGACAGCACCATGATCTCGACGCTGCGCACCAGGTCGTCGACGCGCGCGCGTGCCCTTTCCATGAAGTTGGCGTCGCCCGCGAGCAGCCATTCGTCCATCAGCAGGACCTGCGGGCGGATCGCGGTCGCGAGCGCGAAGGCGAGCCGTATCAGCATGCCCGCGCTGTAGGTGCGGGCCGGCAGCTCGAGGAAGTCGCCGAGGTCCGCGAACTCGCGCACGTCCTCCTCGAGCCGGGCGATCGCGGCGGGGCCGAGCCCGTGGACCAGGCCGCGCAGGCGGATGTTCTCGCGTCCGGTCAGCTCCGGGTTCATGCCGAGCGACTGGTCGAGCAGCGCGTTGACCGAGCCTTCGATGCGGATATGCCCGGCGACCGGCTCATAGATGCCCGCGAGCGAGCGCAGCAGCGTCGTCTTGCCCGCGCCGTTGCCGCCGACGAGGCCGAGCCGTTCGCCGGAGCGCAGCGAGAAGCTCACGTCGCGCAGCGCCTGCACGACCACG
>JAJYFW010000381.1 GCA_021785335.1 Pseudomonadota bacterium | reverse complement strand
TCGGGGGACGGGCAGATGCTGCGGCTGCGCGGCCAGGGCATGCCAGGCTACGGCGGCGGGCCGGCGGGCGACGCGTATGTCGAGCTGCACGTCGAGCCGCATGCTTTTTTTCGACGCAAGGACAATGACATACACGTTGAAGTTCCAGTGACACTGAAGGAGGCGGCGCTGGGTGCGCGGATCGAGGTGCCGACCATCGACGGGCCCGTCTCGCTCACCGTGCCGAGGGGTTCGAATGCCGGCACCACGCTGCGGCTGCGCGAACGGGGTGTGCTGGACCGCAAGAGCGGGCAGCGCGGGCATCAGTTCGTGACGCTACGGATCGTGCTGCCGAAGGGCGAGGACAAGAGGCTCGCCGCGTTCCTGGAGACGTGGCAGCCGGAGCACCCGGAGAACCCACGCGAGGAGATGCTGCGATGACCGGCATCGAGGAGCTGCTGGCAGGCAACGCGCCGCTGCGGCGAGAGGACCTGGCCGCCTGGATCGAGGAGGAGCTGGTGGTGGCCGGGGGCACGGCGGAGGCGCCCCGCTTCTCCGAGGAGGCGAGTGTGCGGGTGCGGCTGCTGTGCACGCTACGCTACGAGCTCGACATCGATGCCGAGGCGCTGCCCGTAGTCGTGTCACTGCTTGACCAGTTGCACGACACGCAGCGGCGGCTGCGTGCGCTGGCCGGCGCCGTCGCGGCGCAGGATCAGGCGGTGCGGGAAGCCATCATCGCGACGCTGCGCGGGCCTGGCGCGGCCGAATGAGCGCCCGCGCCAGGAAGTAACCGGCGCGCGAAGGCGCTTCAGCCCTCCGCGAGGACGAAGCGGGCCTGGGCAAGGGTGTCGGCGGCGTACGCGCGGGCGAGATCGGCAGGGTCCATCGCCACCACGGCGCCGGCAACCTTCTTGCCCATGGCGTGGTCGCGCCATACCCGGCCGAGCGCGGCCAAGGGCGCACGTACGCCGCAGCAGGCACAGCCGATCGGGTGGAGAGGTGCCGCGACCAGCGCTTCGCCGGGCCCGGCCGTGGTGCCTGCACGCAAGGGCAGACGATCATCAAACATCAATATATATAGACATGTTTATATGTGCATGTCTATAAGGATCCGTGGAACACATCCTGGCCCAACTCCGTGCCGCCGCGGACCCGACGCGCCTGCGCATCCTGGCGCTGGCCGCGGCGTGCGACCTCTGCGTCGCGGACTTCGCCGAGGTGCTCGGGCAGTCACAGCCGCGCGTCTCCCGCCATCTCGGCGTGATGGTCGAGGCCGGGCTGCTGGAGCGGCGGCGCGAGAGCAAGAACGTGTTTTTCCGCCTTGCCCCCACCGGCCTCGCGCAGGAACTCGCGACGCGCGTCGCGACCGCGGACGACGCGGTGGCCGCGGACCGGCGCGCGGCGCAGCGGGTGATGGCGGAGCGCGCGCGGCAGGCGACGGAACTGTTCCGCATGCAGGGTGCGAACTGGGACGAGATGGGCGCCCTCGGCCTGGCGCACGGCGAGATCGAGCGCGCGGTGCTCGAGCGCCTGCCCGAGCGCGTGCAGCGGCTGCTCGATATCGGGACCGGCACCGGGCGCATGCTGCAGGTGATCGCGCCGCGAGCCGGCTCGATGCTGGGGATCGACGCCTCGCGCGCGATGCTGGCGCTGGCGCGCACGCGTCTCGCCGAGCAGCCGGGGCTGCGCCATGCGGCGGTGCGGCTGGGCGACATGTACCGGCTGGAGCTGCCGGACGGACATTTCGATGCCGTGCTGATGCAGATGGTGCTGCACTACGCGACGGAGCCGGCGAAGGCGCTGGCCGAGGCGGCGCGGGTGCTGGCACCCGGCGGCAGGCTGATCGTCGTCGATCTCGCCCGGCATGAGGACAAGGCGCTGGCGGTGGACGGGCATCACTGGCTCGGCTTCGACGACGCCGGGCTCGAGCGGATGCTGCCGGCGGGCGAGATGGAACTGGAGAAGCCGAGCGTGGTGCGCGGCAAGCTGGAAACGCGCATCTGGGTGGCGCGACGCAGGCCGGTAGCGGCGGGCGCCACGGCCGCGCGGACCGTCGACGCGTAGGAAGCGAGATTCACGATGACACCGATCCTCGAGGCGCTGCGCGCGCACGTGTTGCTGGCCGATGGCGGCATGGGGGCGCGGCTGCAGCAGATGCCGCTCGACCTGGCGCGCGACTGGTGGGGGCACGAGAACTGCTCCGACATCCTCGTGCTCTCGCGGCCGGACCTCGTGCGCGACATTCATCGCGGTTATTTCGCCGCCGGCGCGGACATGGTGGAGACCAACAGTTTCGGCGCCTCGCCGATCACACTGGGCGAGTTCGGGCTGGCCGAGCACACGCACGAGATCAACAAGCGCGCGGCGGAGCTGGCGCGCGAGGCGGCCGGCATGTTTTCCGACGGGCGTGACCGTTACGTTCTCGGCTCGATCGGGCCGGGCACGAAGCTGCCGAGCCTCGGGCATATCGGGTACGACGCGCTGGAGGCGGCGCTGGCGGAGCAGGCGCGCGGGCTGGTCGAGGGCGGCGTCGATGCGTTCCTGATCGAGACGTGCCAGGACACGCTGCAGATCAAGGCCGCGGTGAACGGCGCGAAGGCCGCGTGCGCCACGGCGGGCCGCCTGGTTCCGATCTTCGTGCAGGTGACGGTGGAGACCACGGGCACGCTGCTGGTGGGGCCGGACATCGCCGCCGCCGCGACCGTGGTGCAGGCGCTGGACGTGCCGCTGCTCGGGCTCAACTGCGCCACCGGGCCGCAGGAAATGGCCGAGCACCTGCGCTGGATTTCCGGCAACTGGCCGGGGTTGATCTCGGTGATGCCCAACGCCGGGCTGCCGGAGCTGGTGGACGGCAAGCCGTATTATCCGCTGTCGCCGGCCGACCTCGCGACCTGGCTCCGCCGCTTTGTGGTCGAGGACGGGGTGAACCTGGTCGGCGGCTGCTGTGGCACGGACGAGCGGCACATCGCGGCGCTGGATGCAATGCTGCGGGAACTGGGCGAGCGCCGACCGACGCCGGTGGAGCGCAAGGCGGTGTGGGTGCCCTCCGTCGCCAGTCTCTACGGAGCGGTGGCGCTGCGGCAGGAGAACGCGGTCTTTTCGATCGGCGAACGGTGCAATGCCAACGGCTCCAAGAAGTGGCGGGAGCTGCAGGCGGAAGGCGACTGGGACGGGTGCGTGGCGATGGGCCGCGCGCAGCTTGGCGAAGGTTCCAACGCGCTCGATATCTGCACCGCCTTTGTCGGCCGTGACGAGAAGGCGGAGATGGACGAGGTGGTGCGGCGCTTCACCACGTCCGTCGCGGCGCCGCTCGTGATCGACAGCACCGAGACCGGCGTGATCGAGAGCGCGCTGAAGCTGCATGGCGGCAAGGCGATCATCAA
>JAJYFW010000009.1 GCA_021785335.1 Pseudomonadota bacterium | reverse complement strand
AAAATACAGGCGGCGTGACGGCGACCTTTGCCACGGCGTCGGGCGAGATCACGGCGCGCGGCGATGTGCTGGTGGCGGCCGACGGCATTCATTCCGCCGCGCGCGCGCAACTCCACCCCGAGGATCCCGGCATACGCTGGCAGGGGATCATGATGTGGCGCGGCGCCGTCGAGTTCCCGCCCTTCCTCGACGGCGATTCCATGATCATCGCCGGCGACATGCAGGAAAAGCTGGTGCTGTACCCGATCGCGCGGTCCGAGGGTGGCCGGCGGCTGACCAACTGGGTGGTGTGCATCCGGCAGGGCACGGGCGAGTTCGCGCCGCCCAGGCAGGACTGGAGCCGGCTCGGCAGCCTCGACGACATCCTGCCCACGGTGCGCCGCTTCTCGCTGCCGCAGCTCGACGTGGAGGCGCTGGTCCGTGCGACGCCGGAATATTTCGAGTACCCGATGTGTGACCGCGACCCGCTGCCGTGGTGGACGCAGAGTCGCGTGACGCTGCTCGGCGATGCGGCGCACCCGATGTACCCGGTGGGTTCAAACGGCGCTTCCCAGGCGATCCTCGATGCGCGCTGCCTCGCCCCGCTGCTCGCCGCCATGCCCGCCGTGGAGGCGCTCGCCGCCTATGAGGCGGAACGCCTGCCCAAGACCGCGGAGATCGTCCGCCTCAACCGCAAGGGCGGGCCGGAGCGCGTGGTGGACGTGGTGAGCGAGCGCGCGCCCAACGGTTTCGAGCGGCTGGAGGACGTCATCTCCCGCGACGAGCTCGCCGCCATCGCCGGCGGCTACGCGCAGACCGCGGGCTTTGCCAAGGTGTAGCGCCTAATACGTCGCCCGCCCGCCGGAGCAGTCGAACACGGCGCCGGTGGAAAAGCTCGCCTCCGCGCTGGCCAGCCAGCAGACCAGGTTCGCGACCTCGTCCGTGGTGCCGAAGCGGCCCATCGGGATCTTGCTCAGCATGAAGGCGATTTGTTCCCTGGTCATCTGCGAGAACAACGGCGTCTCCACAGCGGCCGGGGCGACCGCGTTCACCCGGATCCCGGTGTTGGCGAGTTCCTTGCCCAGTGATTTCGTCAGCGCGATCACGGCGCCCTTGGAGGCGGAATAGGCGCAGGCGTTCGGGTTGCCCTCCTTGCCGGCGATCGAGGCGATGTTGACGATGCGTCCCCAGCCGCCTTTCAGCATCACCGGCACCACGGCGCGGTTGGTCAGGAACACGCCGTCCGCATTCACCGCCATCACCTGGCGCCAGGCCGCGACCGAATACTCCCAGGTCGGTCCGTTCGGCCCGGTGATGCCGGCCGAGGCCACCAGGATGTCGATGCCGCCGAGCGCCGCCTCGGTCGATGCGGTGGCGCGCGCGACAGCCGCCTCATCGGTTACGTCCACTGCCTCACGATGCGCCGAAGGGCTGCGCGAAAGCGCCCCCACGTCGCGGTCCCAGAGCGCGATCGCGGCTCCCTCCGCCGCCAGCCGCGCGGCAATCACCGCCCCGATACCCGAGGCACCGCCCGTCACCACCGCGCGCCGTCCAGCGAACCGTCCCGCCATCGCTTCCTCCTTGTCTGCCGGGGGATCATGCCAGGAGGGCGCGCGGTTTCCTATGCCGTGAGTCGCACCGTCTCGCCGCTGGCGCGGGAGCGCTCGGCGGCGAAGGCCATGCGGTGGCTGTCGAGCGATTCCGCGAGCGCCGTCCGCGCCGCCTCCACCCGGCCGCTGCGCCGCCGCTCGCGCACCCGGTTGAGGAAGTCCACCATCAGCCCGTCGTCGCCGCCGCCGTGATAGCCCTCCGTCACCAGCGTGAGGCGGCTGGTGCGGGTATCCGCGTTGCGGAAATCGGAAACGGTGATCTCGTTGGCATAGAAATCGCCGGTGATCTCGCCGTGGCTGCCCATCAGGTGCACAGTGCGTGTGGTCTCGCGAGTGAAGGCGCTGACATTGAGCGTGGCATCGACGCCGTTGGCGAAGCGCAGCGCCACCACCTGATGGTCCGCGACGTCGTTGTCGCAGCGATAGACGCAGCGCCCGTACGGGCCCTCGTGTAGCGCGCGCGCGAGCCCGGCGGGCGAGGTGTCGGCGCTGACCACGTCGTGCGGCCACGCGGGGGCCGGTGGTAGTGTTTCGAGATAGATACGTTGCGCGGAATAGGGGCAGCTGCGTTCCACCCGGCAACCCTCGTCACAGCGTGCGGTCGAGCCCTCCGGCGCGTTCGCCGGGGTGAAATGCGACAGCGCGCCGAAGGACGTGATCTCGGCGCATGGAGCGTCCGCGAGCCAGCGCAGTATGTCGAGATCGTGGCAGGCCTTGGCCAGCAGCATCGGGCTTGCCTCGTCCACGCGCCGCCAGTTGCCGCGCACGTAGGAGTGCGCGAAGTGCCAGTAGCCGATGTGCTCGGTGTGGCGGATGGTCAGCAGCTGTCCGATCACGCCGCGATCCAGCAGCTCGCGGATGCGCGCGAAAAAGGCGGTGTAGCGCAGCACGTGCGCGACCGTGATGTCTGCCCCTGCCCCATCGGCCGCCGCGGCAAGGCGCTCCATCTCCTCCTCGGTCGGGCAGATCGGTTTTTCCAGCAGCATGGAAATGCCGCCTGCGCGCTCGATGGTTGCCAGCGCCGGGGCGAGATGCGCGCGGTCTGGCGTGGCGATGATCACCGCGTCGAAGGCCGGTTCGGCATCGAGCATGGCCTGCCAGGACGGGTAGAGATGCGTCGGCGGGACGGCATGCAGGTGTCCCGCCATCGTCAGCCGCTCGCCGAGCGGGTCGGCGACGGCGACGATCTGGGCCAGGTCGGGCCGGCGCGACACATGCGCGCCATAGGCGCCGAGCCCGCGACTGCCGGCGCCGATCAGCGCGATGCGTACCGGATCGAGAGGGTTATCAGACATGCGCCATCTCCCACACCGGCGCGGCTGAGCCGGCAAGGGCATCGAGGAATTGCGAGGCATAACGGGCGGCGCTTTGCGTCCGTACATGGCCGAGCAGCGCCGCGTGGCGCGCAAGCCGCTCTTCCGCCGGCATGGTCAGTGCGTGGTGCAACGCTTCGGCGATCGCCTCGGCATCGAAAGGATTGACCAGCAGTGCCGCATCCAGCGTTGCTGCGGCACCGGCGAAGCGTGAGAGCACCAGCACACCGGGATCCAACGGGTCTTGGGCGGCGACGAATTCCGAGGCGCCGAGGCCGAACCCGTCGCGCAGCGGCGTCACCACGCCGACGCGCGCCAGCCGGTGGAACCCGGCGACGGTCGCGCGCGGTGTCGCCCGCGTGATGTAGCGCAACGGCATCCAATCCGGCTCGCCATGCCTGCCGTTGAGCTGGCCGACGCGCTCGTCCATTTCCCGCCGCAGGCGGCGGTATTCCGCGACCTCCTCGCGCGAGGGGGCGGCGACCTGCAGGAAGCTCACGCCACGCCGGTGCTCGGGATGTTGGCGCAGCAGGATGTCGAAGGCGTCGACGCGATGCGGCAATCCCTTCGCATGGTCGAGCCGGTCCGCGCCGAACAGCAGCGCTGCCCCGTGCAGGCTCTGGCGCAGGCGCTGGGTCGGCAAGTGCTCGGCGGCCTCGCGTGCCGTCCGCGCGAAACCGTCGGCGTCGATGCCGACCGGGCACACCAGGGTGCGCACGCGCCGGCCTGCATGTATGAAGCAGCCTTCGTCATCAACGGTGGCGTCCAGCAGGCTCGCCACACAGGCGAGGAATCCGTCGCGGTCGCTCGCGGTCTGGAACCCTATCACGTCGGCACCGCACACGCCCGCCAGCAGCGTGTGCGCCCGCGGCACCACGGTGAAGATCGCGGGCGGGGGGAACGGTGTGTGGAAAAAGAAGCCGACACGTTGCCGCGCGCCGGCTTCGCGCAGCGCGCCGGGCGCGAGCATCAACTGGTAGTCGTGCACCCAAAGAAGGTCGTCCGCGCGCAGCAGTGGGAGCGCGGTCGCGGCAAAACGTCGGTTGACCGCCTCGTACGCCGCGAACTCCTCGGCGCGGAAGCGCATGAGCCCCAGCCGGAACAGCAGCAGCGGGTAGAGCGTGTTGTTGGAAAAGCCTGTGTAATAGCCGTGATGTTCGGCCTCCGTAAGATCGAAGACCGCGTGGCTCACACCCCGCTCGGCGCGGATTGCGAGCTCCGTTCCGGTGCCGATCCGACCGCTCCAGCCGATCCAGAGCGAGCCCGGCCGCGCCGCCTCTGCGAGCGCCACCGCGAGCCCGCCCGCCTGTGCGCCGCGCGTGGTTTGCGGGACGCGATTGGACAGGATGACGAGGCGGGACATCGCGATGAACCTCCGTGCGTTTCGGTCCGGCGGGCGGCGCCGGGCGGAAGGGCCCGATGGATGCGGGTCCGATGGGAGGAAAGTACGCATGGAAAGCCATGCGCCCGCCGCGATCGCGACGACCTCCCCGATAATCTTGCGCGATCGGAACGATCGCGGGTGTGAACTGCTTATATCGGCCCGGTCGCCGCATATTCAACCCTTGGCGTGCCGCGTGGCGGTGAACGGGACGCATCCTGGGTCTATGGCGAGCAGCTCCGGTCATGCGAGAATGCGGACATGTCAGGCACCGGATCGGACTACAATCTCGTTGCCGCGGAGATCGGCCTCGCGGCGCTGCGCACGCTCGACGCCGCGCTTACGGGCGGCGGCGTCACCGTCGGCCAGGTCGAGGCTTCGGTCACCGCGGGTGCCGCATATTTCGAGCCCGTGCCCGGCACGCTCGGCTTCCAGCCCGGCAATGCAGGCCAATTTTTCACTTTCTACAACGGGTACCAGCACACCACGACACCGGACGATGGGCTTGTTGGCAGCAGCTCGACGCACGCGACCGTGGTCGGCTCCTATTTTTACGCCGCGGCAACGTTCGACGGCCTGCCGGAAGGGATCGCTCCTGGTGTCGGGCACGTGGACGTCTATTTCGCCGACAATGTCACGAGCGATGTCGCCAATCTCGCGACCGACCAGGTCGTGAACATGAGCTACGTGGATACCAGCGGCTTCAGCTTCGACACCACGCTCGATACGCTCGCCAACACCGACAACACCGTCTTCGTCGCCGCCGCCGGCAATTCCGGCACGCCGCTGTCGCCTTCCACCGCCTACAACGCGATCAGTGTGGACAGCTCCACGGCGCCCGATGCAATCGGCCCCGCCACCAATGGCGTGCCGAAGCCGGACATTTCCGCCCCTGAGAACCTGACCAGCTTCGCGGCGCCGATCGTTGCTGGCGCGGCGACATTGCTGATCCAGGCGGCGGCGGACGGACTGGGCGGTGCCGGTGCACAGGCTGATGCCGCGAATTTCCGCACCATCAAGACGCTTCTCCTCAACAGCGCGGTCAAGCCCGCCGACTACTTCACCGGCGCCTATGCGCCCAGCGCCACGCACCCGCTCAACGCGCGCTACGGCGCGGGCGTCGTCAATGTGCTCGACGCGGTTACGGCGCTGGAGGCCGGCGAACATGCGGCGAGCGCCCATGCCACCGCCGCCACGGGCAGCTACGTCTTTGCCAACCCCGGCGTCGCCGCGCTCGGTGCCGAGGGCTGGGATCTCGCCACCCTCGTCGCCAGCGCCGGCAGCGATGCCATGGACATCTACGCGCTTTCGCTTGGCGCGGGGCAATCGCTGACCGCCACCGTCTCCTGGGCTGCCGACAACGCCAACAGCATCGACGCGATGGGCCTCGCGCTCTACACCGCCTCGGGCACGCTGCTCGCCAACAGCGACGTCGCCGCGAGCAATGTGCAGCAGGTCAATGTCGCGGCCGCGGCCGCCGGCACCTACGACCTCGTGGTCACGCTGCACGGCGGCGCCGCGACGTTCAGCGATCCCTATGCCGTCGCTTGGGGTCCGGAGCAGGTCGCCTGCTTCGCCGGCGGCACGCGCATCCTGACGCCCTCGGGCCCGCGCGCGGTGGAGACGCTTGTCCCGGGCGACGGCGTCGTCACCGCGTCCGGCCGCATCGCGCGCCTGCGCTGGGTCGGTCACCGCCGTCTCGACCTGCGGCACCATCTGCACGCGCGCCCGGTCCGCGTGCGCGCCGGCGCCTTCGCCGATGGCATTCCGGTCGCCGATCTCCTGCTCTCGCCGGATCACGCGGTGCTCGTGGCGGACCGCCTCGTGCCGGTGCGCCATCTCGTCAACGCGCTCAGCGTCGTCGCCGAGCGCATGGACGCGATCGCGTATTTCCACCTGGAACTGGACCGGCACGACCTGCTGCTGGCCGAAGGTGCCGCTTGCGAATCCTATCTCGACACCGGCAACCGCGCCGCCTTCGAGAACGGCCTCGATCCGCTGTTGCCGCGCCCCGACGCGCTGGCGGCCTGGCGGGACGGCGCCTGCCTCAAGCTCGAGACCGGTGTCGACAACGAGTTTGTCCTCGCCGCCTGGCAGCAGGTGCTCACGCGCGCTGAGATGGCAGATTCCGATGCGCGGGGGGTTGCCACCGCCGCGTGAGGGACGATGCTGGCGCCGTCACGTCCGGGGATCGACATGCCGCAGCCGCACGATTTCGCCCGCCTCACCTCCGTCACCACGCCGGTCTGGTCGCGCGATGGCCGCACGCTCTACCACTTGCGGGGCGGCGGGCTGCCACAGGTCTGGGCGATGGACGCGAGCGGCGCCAACCCGCGCCAGCTCAGCGACCACGCGGAAAAGGTCGCCTTCCTGCGCCGTGCGCCGCAGGACGACCGCCTGATCTGGGGGATCGACGCCGGCGGCGACGAGCGGCAGCAATTCTGGCTGCTGGAGCCGGGCGGTCAGCCGCGCCCGCTCACCGAGTGCCATTCGGTCATACACGATTTCGGGGCCTTCTCGCCGGACGGCGCGCGCATCGCCTACGCCGCCAACGACCGCACCGAGTTGGTCTTCGACGTGCTGGTGATGGAGCTCGCGACCGGCGCCACCACGCGCCTGATGCGGCGCGAGGAGGGTTCCTGCGCCGTCGCCGCCTGGCGGCCGGACGGCGCGGTGATCGCCGTGGTCGAGGATCGCTCCAGCTCCGACCAGCGGCTGCACCTGCTCGAGGTCGCGACGGGCTTGGCGCGCGAGCTGCCGCACCGCGGCCCCACCCGCTACGCCGCGGTGCGCTGGGCGGGCGACACGCTGATGGCGATCACCGATGCCGGCGGCGCCGACTTCCTCCGCCTCTGCGCCATCGATCCGGTGAGCGGGGAGGCGAGCGAGGTCTACGCGCCGGCGGGCCGCGAGGTCGAGGCCTGGAGCGTCTCGCCCGATTCCACGCTGCTCGCGACCATCGAGAATGACCGCGGCCACGCGCTGCTGAAGATCGGGCCCCGTGGTGGCGACCGCGCGGTCGCGACGGGGCTGCCGGAGGCCGGCATCGTCGCCGACCTCGCCTGGGCGCCGGACTCCTCGGGTCTGGCGACCACCGCGCAATCGCCACTGACGCCGCCCGGCATCTGGCTCGTGGATGCCGCCTCGTCGCGCGCGCGCCTCGTCGCGGCACCCGACCCGCGTGTGGATGCGGGCGTCGATCCTTCCGCGTTCATCCGTCCGGAACTGGTCGGCTGGAAGGGCTTGGACGGATTGCCGATCGCGGGCTGGTTCGCGCGTCCCGACGGCACGCCGCCCGCCGCCGGCTGGCCTGCCGTCGTGTGGGTCCATGGCGGCCCGGCCGGCCAGACCCGCGCCAATTTCCGCGCCGATGTCCAGATGCTGCTGGCTCAGGGCTTCGCGGTGATGATGCCCAACATCCGGGGCAGCACCGGCTATGGCCGCGCCTTCATGGAAGCCGATGACGGCACGAAACGACACAACGCGCTCGACGATCTCGCCGCCGGCCACGCCTGGCTTGCCGCCCAGCCTGGCATCGATCCCAGGCGCATCGGCATCATGGGCCAGTCCTATGGCGGCTGGGTGGTGCTTGCCGCGATCGGCCTCCAGCCGGCGCTATGGCGCACCGCAGTCAATTATTACGGCATCGCGGATTTCGTGACGTTGCTGGATCGTACCGGAGCCTGGCGCCGGTCCCACCGCGCGCGGGAATACGGCTTCCCGCACGAGGAGGCGGAGCTGTTCCGCCGGATCTCGCCCATCCACCATGTGGCGAAGGTCCGCGCGCCGCTCCTTGTCCTGCACGGCGACCGCGACCCGCGCGTGCCGCAGCACGAAAGCGACCAGTACGTCACCGCGATGCGGCTCGCGCAGAAGCAGGTGCGCTACGAACGCTTCACCTATGCCGGCCACGGCTTCATCCGCCCCGATCACCGAGACCGGGTCTACGATGCGGTTGCAGGACATTTCCGGGAGACACTGTGATGCGCACACATCGTCCGCTGCTGATGGGCCGCCACGGCGCGGTCGGCTCCAACCACCCGATGGCGACGCAGGCTGGGCTCGACACGCTGCGCGCCGGGGGCAACGCCGCCGATGCCGCGGTCGCCGTCGCACTTGCTCTCGGCGTCGTCGAGCCGATGATGTCGGGCCTCGGCGGCGACGGGTTCTACCACGCCTGGGTCGGTGGCAAGGCGGAGGTCTTCAACGGCACCGGCCCCGCGGCGGCGGCAGCAAAACCCGAGGCGTTCCCTGCGGGCATCGAGGTCGAGGGGCCACGCTCCGTCTCCGTTCCCGGCATGCTCGGCGGGATCGGCGCGCTGCACGCGGCGCACGGCCGCCTGCCCTGGGCGAAGCTTTGCGAGCCGGCGATCGGGCTCGCGCGCGGTGGCTACGGGCTCACTGTCCACGGCCGCAACTTTGCCGCCGACAACGTCAAGAAGCTCAGTGCCGATCCGCGCTCCGCCGCGGTCTTCGTGTCCGGGGGCAAGGCACCGGCGCTCGGCACGATCATCGTGCAGGAAAACCTCGCCCGCACGCTCGAAATCATCGCCGCCGAGGGGGTGGAGACGTTCTATCGCGGCCGCCTTGCCAAGGCGCTCGTCGCGGGGTGCGCCGAACGCGGCGTCGCCATCACCGAGGCGGACCTCGCCGCCTTCCACCCGGAGGTGCAGGAGCCGATCGCCATCACCTATCGCGGCTTCGAGATCCGCCAGACGCCGCCGAACTCAACCGGCTTCACCATGCTGCAGATCCTCAAGATCGCAGAACGTTTCGATCTTGCATCTATGGACGAGGCGGCGCGCACGCACATTCTGGTCGAGGCCAAGAAGCTCGCCTTCCTCGACCGCGAGCGCTTCGGCGCCGACCCGCGCTTCGGCGCCATCCCGCTCGAGCGCCTGCTCTCTGACGCGCACGCCGACGCGCTCGCGGCACGCATCTCCCGCGACCGCGCCGCCGACATGGCGCAGACGGCGATGGCCGCGGACACCACCTATTTCTGCGTGGTGGACGGCGAGGGCAACGCCGTCTCCGGCATCCAGAGCCTCAACTCGCTCTATGGCTCCGGCGTGACCGCGGGCGAGACCGGCGTGCTGCTCAATAACCGCATGGCCTACTGGCATCTCGCGGAGGACCACGCCAACCGCCTCACGCCCGGCAAGCGCGTGCGCCACACCATGAACGCGCCGATGATCTTCCGTAACGGGCAACTCTGGGCCGTGCTTGGCACGCCGGGCGCGGACAACCAGGTGCAGGTGAACGCGCAGGTCGCCGTCAGCCTCATCGATCTCGGCCTCGACCCGCAAGACGCGCTGGAGCGCCCGCGCTGGACCTCGAGCCAGCCGGATCAGGGGGCCAACTGGCCGCATGAGGGCGACGGCAAGCTCACCATCGAACGCGACGTGGGCGAGGAAACGCTCGCGGCACTCACCGCGCGCGGGCATCAGCTCACGCCGGTCGGCCATCTGGAGGGCCCGTGCTCGATGCAGGTGATCCGGGTGCTCGACAACGGCATCAAGATGGCGGCATCGGATCCGCGCCGCGACGGCTGGGCGGGGGCATACTAGGACAGGCGTTGGAGGACAGGATCATGGCATTTCCGAAACGGGTTCTCGGTAACGGCGGGCCGGCGGTCACCACGGTCGGCCTCGGCTGCATGTCTTTCTCAGGCGTCTACGGCGAGGCGGACGACGCCACGTCGGAGGATCTTGTCCGCCGCGCCATCGACGCCGGCTGCAACCATCTCGACAGTTCCGACATGTATGGCTGGGGCCACAACGAAACCCTGCTCGGCCGCGCGCTCAAGGGCCGGCGGGACCGCGTGGTGCTCGTCACCAAATTCGGCCAGGTCCGGCGCGAGGGCCAGCCCAACGGCGTCAACGGCAAGCCCGAGAACGTGATTGCCTCCTGCGAGGCGAGCCTCAGGCGCCTCGGCGTCGACGTCATCGACCTCTACTACCAGCACCGTGTCGATCCCGCGACGCCGATCGAGGAGACGGTCGGTGCCATGGCCCGGCTCGTGGAGCAGGGCAAGGTGCGCCATCTCGGGCTTTCGGAGGCAGCGCCCGCCACCATCCGCCGCGCCCATGCCGTCCACCCGATCGTGGCGGTACAGAGCGAGTATTCGATTCTTTATCGTGACGACGCGGAGGAGACGCTGGCCACCACCCGCGAACTCGGCATTTCCTTCGTCGCCTATGCCCCGCTTGGCCGCGGCCTGCTCACCGGCACCTACACGGACGTCTCGCAGGTCGGCGCGCGCCAGGCCGCGCATCCGCGCTTCCAGGGCGAGAACTTCGCCCATAACCGCGCGCTCGTGGACCGCCTCGTCGCCATCGCGAAGGAGAAGGGCTGCACCCCGGGCCAGCTCGCCATCGCCTGGGTGCTCGCGCAGGGCGAGGATGTCGTGGCGCTTGCCGGTACCCGATCCTGGCCGCGCTTCCAGGAGAACCTGGGCGCCGCCAATGTCTCGCTCGCCGCCGCCGACCTCGCACGCCTGGAAGCCGCGATTCCCAAGGGCGCCGCGGCCGGCACGCGTTACCCCGCCGGCGGAATGAAATCCGTCTACCTCTAGGTTTCAGATCCCCATCGCCTGGCGCATGAAGAACCGCTTCAGCGGCGGCAGGCGGTGCACGGCGGCGAGCCCGAGGTCGCGCACCAGGCGCACCTTGGGGTTGTCGTTGCTGAACAGCCGGTCCAGCGCGTCCGTCGCGGCCAGCATCCCCATCACCGCGGGCCGCCGGCGCCGCTGGTAGGCGGCGAGCAGTTCCGGGTCGCCGGGGTCGGCCGCGCCCTCCAGCATGCCGGCCAACGCGCCCACGTCCTGGAAGCCGACATTGAGCCCCTGGCCCGCGATGGGGTGCATGCCGTGCGCGGCGTCACCCACCAGGACCAGGCGCGTGTCGTGATAGCGATGCGCGTGCAGCAGGCTGAGCGGATAGGACCAGCGCCGCCCCACCACCCGCACGCGGCCGAGGTGGTCGCCCATGCGCCGCATGATCTCCGTCTCCAGCCGCCCCGCGGTGCAGGCCATCAGCGCCTTCGCCACTTCCGGCCGCTCGGTCCAGACCAGTGCCGAGAGGTTCTCGCCGGCTGGGCCCGGCGCCAGCGGCAGCTGCGCGAACGGGCCGGCCGGCAGGAAATGCTCCAGCGCCACGCCATCGTGCGGGCGTTCGTGCGCGATGGCGCAGACCACGCCGTGCTGACGGTAGGCGATCCGCGTCGCGCCGATGCCCGCCGCCTCGCGCAGCGGGCTGCCGCGCCCCTCCGCCGCCGCCACCAGCCGCGCCGCGATCACCGTGCCGTCGCCGAGCGCCAGCCGCGCGCCGTCCGCGTGGCGCTCCACCATGGCCGTCGCCGGCGCGAAGACGCGCACGGCGGGATGCACCGCCAGCCGCGCGTTCAGCGCCATGCGCAGGCTGCGTGCCTCCACCATCCAGCCGAATGCGTCCTCGGGGCCCTCCGGGTCCGCGCCGCCCAGCTCCGCCACATCGAAATGCAGGAAGAACGGTGAGGCGGCCTGGCCTGGCCTGCCGTCGGAGACGCGGATCTCGCGGATCGGCCCCGGCTCCAGCGGCAGTGCGTCCCATAGCCCGGCGGCGGCCATGACGCGCTGGGAGCCGGCCGCGATCGCATAGGCCCTGCCGTCGAAATCCGGGTGCTCCATGGGTGGCAGGGCCGCGCGGTCCAGCACCGCGACCGCCATGCCAGCCTCCGCCAGCCGCAGCGCCAGCGTGCCGCCCACCGGCCCCGCGCCCACCACCGCGACATCGACCTCGACTTCCTGGCTCATCGCCGACCTGCCCCTTCGCCCCGCCGCTTCCCTGGGCCACGCCCCACGCCAGCCGCCGGCGTCGTCCCCGCGCCAGACTGCCCGTTGTTTGGGCAATCCGCCGCTCTCCTCTGCCGCAACGCCGCCCTGTCCACAATCCGTCGGCCCCAAATGGCGCGCGGCACGGTTCTTGTTAGGCACCAGCAAGCTGTCCGTCATGGAACGTTCCGCGGGCGGCCAGGAGCAACAGCAACAGGGCTGCGACATGAAGCTGATCATGGCCATCATCAAGCCCTTCAAGCTCGACGACGTGCGCGAGGCGTTGACGCCGCTGGGTGTGCAGGGCCTGACCGTCTCGGAAGTGAAGGGGTTCGGCCGTCAGAAAGGCCAGACGGAAATCTACCGTGGCGCCGAGTACCACGTGAACTTCCTGCCCAAGGTGAAGATCGAGGTCGCGGTGCCGGCCGATCTCGCCGAGCAGGTCATCGAGGCGATCGCCAAGGCCGCGCACACCGGAAAGATCGGCGACGGCAAGATCTTCGTCCTCGATCTCGAGCGCGCGGTGCGCATCCGCACCGGCGAAACCGACGCGCAAGCGCTCTAACCCAAGCCAGGGAACCCCAACCTCATGAAGAAG
>JAJYFW010000380.1 GCA_021785335.1 Pseudomonadota bacterium | reverse complement strand
TTCGGCAGCTCGGCGAACAGGTTGGTGCCGTCCAGCCGGCTCACGTTCACCTTGGCATAGACCGCGTTGGCCTCGAACCCGATCACGTTCTGCAGGTCGATGGTCTTGCCCCCCACGGTCAGCACCACGGAAATATCGCGGCCGATGCTGATGTTCAGCACGCCGTTGTTGCTCACAGGCATCTCGTTCCTCCGTTATCGTGCCGAAACAGGTCAGCCGGCCGCCTGGCCGCCGCCCACCACCGTGCCCTGGCTCGCGATCTGCACCGTGGTGCCGCCCTGCAGGTTCACGATGAACTTCTCGTTGATCCCGAGGTAGCGCATCTGCACATCCGCCTGCAGGTAGCCGAGCGCGGTGCGGCCCGGCGGATTGTTGGAGGCGTCCACCACCACGGAAAATGCCTGGATCATCCTGGCGTCGCGCAGGTTGCCGAGGAACTCCGCGAAGGTCGCGTGAACCTGGTTGAACAGGTCCGGCGTGATCACCTGGCCGACATAGACCCCCATCGCCGCGTCGAAGGTGAACGCGAGGAAGTTGGTCATGCGGGTATAGTTGTCCCCGCTCGTCCCAGGGTTGCTCGATGCGTTGTGCCCCAGCCCTGCGGCCCAGTACGCCCCGCCCGGCGAGGGGTTCGCCACCAGGTCCATCCGCGCGCCGAAGATCGCGCCCTTGTCCGCCTCGGACCACTGCCCGTTCACCGCCGAGCCCGCCAGCCCGGATTTCTGCGAGCCGACGATCCCCACCAGCTTCTTGTTGAGGCTCGACTGGTGCGGCGCCAGCGTCGCCAGCCTGCCGGCCAGAAACGCCGCCGGCCCCGTCAGCCGCGTCGCCTGGTTCACCGCGTCGTACCAGTCGAGCCAGTCGCCGAAGCAGATCTTCACGCCGTAATCATCGAGCCCCGAAGCGGCAATTTCGCCCGCGGCATTGCCCGGCGTGTCGCCGGCCGCGGTCTCCAGGATCGCATAGACGCCCTCGCCGTCGGCGAACCCCGCGACCGTCGTCCACTTGGTCGCGTCGGTCATGTCGGCCAGCACCATCAGCGAGGCGCCCTGGCCGCGCAGCGCATACATCCCCGTCCGCGGCGCCGTGTCCGCGCCCACCAGCGTCGCGGAGGTCACGCCCGCCACCCCGTCGCTGCCGTTGTTCCACGCGCTCGCCGAGGCCGGCCCCACGGCGGGATAGGCGCTCGCCGAATATGCGCCCGTCGCCCCGCTCGCCACCAGCCACTGGCTCGGCCCCTGCAATCCGGTGCCGGCGTTGATCGCGCCCTGGATCGCGGCCATGGAGCCCAGCGCGATGTTGTCGAACACCTCCACGGTGCCAAACCCGCTGACGAGCACGGAGACCTTCACGGTCGCGGCCCTGGTGCCGGGCGCGAACACCACGTTCACGTTGTTGCCGAACCAGGAGCCCGTATACCGCGCCGTCAGCGTCAGCATCTCGGCCCCGCCGAGCAGGCTGATCGTGCTGCTCGCGGCGGTGTCGGTCCCGTCCGTCACACGCACGCAACGGAAATTCTGCGCCCCCTGCTGCGCCATCTTGGCGATCTGCGTGCCCATGTCGTTGGCGCGCGCCACCAGGTCGCCGAAATTCTGCTTGAACTCCGCATAGCTTCCCACCACAACCGGCACGTCCACCGGCCCATAGGACGCGGTGCCGACCACGCCTACGATATCGGTCGGGATCCCGTTGATGATGGTCTGCGGCGGCACCACCTGGACATAAAGCCCCGGCACGAGCAGCGCGTTCGTGTTCAGCGCGCCGAGAGGGGTCACGGACATGGCAAATCTCCGGGGTCAGGTCTGGGTTACGTCGGTCTGTGGGTTACGCGCGGGCCGCGACGCGCACGACATGCGGCAGGAAATCCTTCTCCACCGCCTCGATCGCGGCTTCATCCCGGATCACGTCGCCCTTCGCGTAGGCGAGGAACGGCGAGACCACGACATAGAAAAAAGCCGGCGTGGCGGCCGGCGAATCCGTTGCGGACATGCGCTAAACTCCGTCAGGCGGTTGTGTTGTCGGTAACCAGTCCATAGGCGGCGAGGGCGGCGAGCAGCGAACCCAGCGCCGCGTTGCCGCCCTTCGCCCCGCTCACCGTGGGCCTGGCGATGGGCGCCGTGCCGTTGAACCCCGCGCCGCCCTT
Organism: Pseudomonadota bacterium; assembly: GCA_021785335.1. Next base: position 1,235 of record JAJYFW010000380.1, on the reverse strand, counting down.
CACGGCGAGCGCGTCGCCCAGGGTCACATCGCCCGTGGCGCGGTCGATCGAGACCGGAAAATCGAGGAACGCGCCGGCGTCGCTGTAGCGCGCGATGACGTAGCTGGACCCGGCATTGCCGCCGCTCTCCGCGTCGCTGTTGGCGCCGACATTCCACCGCGGCGTCCCCGCGGTCTGGATGTCGATGAACCGCGACGCCCCCGCCGCGGCACCCATGACGATCTGGGTGAAGCCCGAGGTGTTCGAGCCAACCAGCAGCGCCTGCTGCGACCAGATGTCGCCGTTCGTCACCGTGAGGCCATTGCCGCCGCTGATGGTCACGTTGCCCAGGCTCACGGCCCCGCTCGCCGTCAGGCCCGTTGTCGTCACGCCGCCATTGAGACTGGCCGCTCCTGTGGCCGTCAGCGTGCCGCCCACCGAGAGCGCGCCGGTCGTCCCCAGCGCCCCATCGACGGTCCCCGCGTCCATCGTCACGGTGTAGGCCCCGCCCGCGAGCACCTGCCCGCGCCAGCTCGCCATCGCGCCGGTGTTGATCGCGCCGGCATAGTTCGGCGATACGAACCGGCCGCCGAGGACGGTCCACAGCGCCGGCTGCGCCAGGAAAACCTGCGGACTGCCGAGGATCGCGATGTCGATCTCGATGTTCTGCGCATAGACGCCGGTGATGTGCGCGGCGCAGTTGAACGCCGAGTTCGTCCATTCCGGGTTATGGTCGCGATAGACAAAGCCGTAGATGCTCGGCGTGCCGGTCGCGCCGTCCACCAGAAAAGCATCCGTGCAGGAGCCGTTCTCGATGTGGACATCGAAATAGGTGTCGTTGACGCCGAACCCGTAATCGGCGGTGCTGCCCCACAACACAACCGCCTGCGTCGCCGTGTTGCAGTCGCAATAGCCGCCGACGTAACGATGGCGCCGCGTGCCGCCGCCCATCCAGATCGCATGGCCGCCGTTCGGCTTGCGCACGTCCGGCTGCTCGAACAGCATCTCGTTGAAGCTGCCGGAGCTGTCCGGCGGCGAGGTTTGCGGCGCGAAGGTCGAAGACACACCGAAATGATTGCAGGCATCGACGATCAGGCCATAGCTGCCGGTGCCCGCGTCGTTGTTCCAGCACCTGAGGTTGTAGGCGGCGCTGGTCTCGGTGGCGATGAAATACGCGCAGGCGAGCGAGAAACTGCCGCTGATGTGGACATTCTGGATCGCATGGCAATCCGCCACCCGCGTCCCGATATTGCCAC
>JAJYFW010000379.1 GCA_021785335.1 Pseudomonadota bacterium | reverse complement strand
TGGGGACGCGGGGCGGATGGGCTATCCGCGCGTGCTGGACCCGGGGCGGCGGCCCTATGCCACGCGCGACGGGCATGTGTGCGTGGCGCTCGTTTCGGACGCGCAATGGGAGCGGATGCTCGGGGCGATGGGGATCGCGCAGACGCTGGCGGACCCGCGCTTTTCCAGCATCCGCGCGCGGTGGGACAACACCGAGGCGCTGAGCGCGCTGCTGGCCCGCGAGTTTGCCAAGCGGAGCACCGGGGAGTGGCTGCGCGTGCTGGTGGAATGCGACGTGCCGCACGGGCGCGCGCCGGCGCTGCGGGAGTTGCCGGACGACGCGGCGTGCCGGGAGAGCGGGGTGTTCATGACGATGGAGCACCCGAGCGAGGGCACGCTGCGCGGCCTGGCGCCCGCCGTTGCGTTTTCCGCGACGCCGCTTGCCGTTACGCGGCCGGCGCCGAGGCTTGGCGAGCATACGGAGGAAGTGCTTGGGGAATTGCCGCCCGAGAACTGAGAGAAACACGATGCGCCGACGCCAGATGCTTGCCGCGACCCTCGCGGCACCGCTTGCCGCCCCCCTCGCCGCCGCTGCCCTCGCCCGGCCCGCGCTGGCCTATGTGCCACCGCCGCTCGCGGTCGATCCGATCGACCGGCTCTATACGCCGTGGTGGAAGCAGCGCTTCGCGGAGAAGCAGGCGGAGATTCTGCGCCGGCCGCCGAACCTGCTGATGCTGGGCGACAGCATCACCCAGGACTACGAGAAGAAGGGGCCGCCGGCGTGGCGCGACTTCGTTCCGGTGTGGGACCATTTCTACGGCGGGCGGAAGGCGATCAACCTCGGCTTCATCGGCGACGCGACGAGCCACCTGATCTGGCGGCTGATACACGGGGAGCTGGAGCACATGCGCCCGGCAGGCGCGGTGCTGCTGATCGGGGCGAACAACATGGGCGCGCCGCACTGGGGGGCGCGCGACACGGTCCTGGGCATCGAGGCGATCATCCAGCTCTGCAGGCAGCGCCAGCCGCAGATGAAGATGGTGCTGCTGAGCGTGCTGCCCTCCATCCGCTCCGCGTGGATCACGGCGACGACGGCGCGGATCAACGCGGGGCTGGCGGCGCGCTATGGCGGTGGAAAAGTCCCCGGCGTGACCTATGTGGATGTGACCTCGATCTTCGAGCACGGCGGCGTGGTGGATGCGAGCCTGTATCTCGACCCGCATCTCGACCCGCCGCAGCCGCCGCTGCACCCGACGGCGCAGGCGCAGGCGCGCATGGCGGCGATGATCGAGCCGGCGGTGGCGGCGATGCTGGGCGACAGGCCCAGGGGGACGATGGTTTGGAGCTGACGGAAGACCTGGCGGGGGCGGCCCGCTTCGCGGCCGTGGTGTTCGACATGGACGGGACGCTGCTCGACACCGAGCGCGTCTATGTCGGCGCGCGCGTGATGGCGGCGGCGGAGCTTGGCTACCGGGATTGCGAGGCGTTCTTCCACGCCCAGCTCGGGCTGCCGGCGGCGGACACGGCGGCGAACATCCTGCGGCATTTCGGCGCGGATTTTCCGCTCGCGGAGTTCGACCGGCGGCGGGCGGCGCACTACGAGCGCGACCTCGCGGCGGGGATTCCGGCGAAGCCCGGGGCGGCGGAGGTACTGGCGCATTGCGCGGCGGTGGGGCTCGCGTGCGCCGTCGCGACCTCCGCGCGGCGGGTGACGGCGGAGACCAACCTCGCGCGGGCGGGGCTGCGCGGGCGGCTCGCGGCGGTGGCGGGGGCGGACGAGGTGGCGCGGGCCAAGCCGCACCCGGACGTTTTCCTGCTGGCCGCGGAACGGCTGGGCGTGGCGCCGGCGCGCTGCCTCGCGGTGGAGGATTCGCACGCCGGGGTGCGCGCGGCGCACGCGGCGGGGATGCATGTGGCGATGGTGCCGGACCTGGTGGGGCCGAGCGAGGAGGTGCGGGCGCTGTGCCGCTTCGTGCTCGCGGACCTCGGCGCCGTGCGGGGGTTGCTGGCGGGCTATTCGGCCGCGGCCGGGGCGGAGGGCGGCGGCGCGTGGAACGGCGGCGCGAGGGTTGGCGGCGCGAGGGTTGGCGGCGCGAGCGTTGGTGGGGGCGGCACCAGCCGGTAGCCGCGTTCCTCGGTGGCGAAGAGGCCGGGGCCGGCGGCTTCCAGCTTGCGGCGCAGGCGGTGGATGTGGGTGGCCACCGTGTGGGTGGTGGCGAGCGGGGAATAGCCCCAGACCTCGCGCAGCAGTTCCTCCCGCGCGACCGCGCGGTTGCCGGCGCGGTGCAGGTAGCGAAGCAGCGCCGCCTCCTTTTCCGTGAGCCTGGTCTGGAGGTTTCGGTACGGGTCGTGCAGCATCCGCGATTCGGTATCGAAACGATAGGGACCGATGGCGAACTCCGTCTCCTCGGCGGCGGGGCCGCGCAGCGCCGCGCGCAGGCGCCCGCGCAGCAGGGCCGGGCGGAACGGCGCGGCGAGCACGTCGCTGGCACCCGCGTCGAGCGCGCGCACGACGATGTGGTCCTCGGGCTGGTTCGCCGTGAGCAGCAGCGGAATGCGCAGGCCCGAGGCGCCGAGGCGGGCGATGAGCGCGATGCCGTCGCCGCCCGGCAGGTCGAGGGCGACAATGGCGGCGGCGAACGGGTTTGGCGGCGCGAGGTGGAACTCCGCCTCCGCGGCGGTGACGGCGAGCACGGCCTCGACCCCTTCGTCGAGGATGGCGGAAGCGAGGGTGGCGCGGCGCCCCTCCTTGGCGTCGGCCACCAGGACGCGCGTGGCACCTGGCATCATCGGTCTCCGGGCATCATCGGTCTCCTGGCCGGGCGGCGAACGCGCCGCCTGCCTATGGCGGAACGTTACGCATGTGGTGACCCCGGCGCGAGTTCGGGTGTGTCAAAAACGGTGAAGCCGGCGCGGCGGCGCTGGCGCAGGCGCTGTTCGAGGCCCCTGCCCTGCACGGCGAGGGCGGCGAGGCGGTCGCGGGCGCGGGCGGCGGCGGCGGGTTCCGGCGGCGGGCGATGCGGGGCGAGAGCCGCGTCGAGCGGCAGCAGGGCGAGGCGGTAGGTCTCGGCCTCGATCTCGCCGGCGGCGCGCGCGGGGCCGGGGTCCACGGCGCGGGCGATGGCGAGCAGGCGGGCGTGGAGGAGCCAGGCGGCGGCGAGCGCCTCCGCGAGTTCCAGGGGTGCCGCGCCGATCTCGTAGGGGGCGTAGGGGTTGGGTTCGGTCATGGCGCGGCGGCACGGTCGGCGCGGGCGCGGGCACGGGCACGGCAGGCGCGCCAGAAGGCTGCGTGCTCGGCCTCGATGCGCTGGGTTTCGGCCCGCATGGCGCGGCCGAGGCGGACGAGGCGGGCGAGGTCCTCGGCGATGGTGGCGGGGTCGGGAGGTTCGGCCGGGTTTGGC
>JAJYFW010000378.1 GCA_021785335.1 Pseudomonadota bacterium | reverse complement strand
CGGCGGAACGATGCCCGCGGTGCGCTTCAACATCACGCCGGTGAGCCTCGATCCGGGCGCGAAGGAGGTGAGCATCGATTTCGGCGGCGTGACGGTCGCGAACACGCACGGCCCGGTGCAATCCACGCCGATCACCTGGCCCGGCCCCAGCGGCATGAGCCTGGTGCGGCTGGTGTTCGACCCAGCCTCGCCGGGTACGACGGGCGTGATCGAGGCGCACGGCCCGTGGGCCCTGTTCCGCCTGTTCGACCAGGGCAACCTCGCGCAGACCGGCTCGGCGGACCGCTACACGGTGACCTTCCAGCAGGGCGGCCGCAGCGCCTCCTTCGACATCCGCGCCGACAGCGTGCTCAACCCGTTCGATCCCGCCGTGCTGCACCAGTTCCGCTGCCCCGCGGTGCGCTGAGGGATGGGGGAGGCGCGCGGCCAGTCTGGCTTTTGCGGCAAGCTGCCGAGCCGCGGCGATCACCTGGCACTCGGGCTGCCGCGCGGCTTCACGGACGCTTGGAACGCCTGGCTCGACGCCACGCTGCCCGCGGTGCGCGCGGAACTCGGCGAGGCGTGGCGAGGCGCCTGGATGGAGGCGCCGATCTGGCACTTCTCCCTGCCCGGCGGACAGTGCGGGCCGGGATCGGTGCTGGGGGTGTGGATGCCGAGCGTCGATCGCGTCGGCCGGCTTTTCCCGCTCACGCTCGCCTTCGTTGCCGAGGGCGCGGCAACACCGGCCGATGACGCCGCCTGGCGCGACGCCGCGGAGGCGGCAGGCCTCGCCGCCCTCGCCAGCGACATGACGCCGGAGGAACTCGCCTCGCGCCTCGCCGCCGCGCCCTCGCCCGGCGAGGGGGTGGAGCCGCCAGGGCCGGCGCGGTGGTGGACGGAGGGCGCGCCGCGCGTGCCGGCGGGAAGCCTCGCGCTCGGCCGGCTTCCGGATCCGGAATGTTTCGCCGGCATGCTCCTTGACCGCCGGCGGGAGACGGCGCCGTGAGCGGGTTGCGCTATCGTTCCGAGGGCATCACGCATCCCGGCGCGGTACGCACGCATAACGAGGACGCGTTCGTCGAGCGGACCGATATCGGGCTGTGGGCGGTAGCCGACGGCGCCGGCGGCCACGAGGCCGGCGAGCTGGCATCGACGATGCTCGTCGAGGCGCTGGGCAGCATCCCCGCGGGGCTGTCGGCTTCCGAGCTGCTCGCGCAGGTGCGGCTGCGCGTCGCCGCCACCCACAGCGCGCTGCGCGCCGAGGCGGCGCGGCGAGGGCCGCGCACCACCATCGCCTCGACGCTGGTGGTGCTGCTGGCGCGCGACAACCATTTCGCCTGTCTCTGGGCCGGCGACAGCCGCATCTACCTGCTGCGCGACGGCGCGCTGCACCAGCTTACGCGCGACCACAGCCTGGTGCAGGAGCTGGTGGACAGCGGCATGCTGCGACCGGAGGAAGCGGAGGGGCATCCGCGCGCCAACGTCATCACGCGCGCGATCGGCGCCGACGACCTGCCGCCGGAGCTCGACAAGGTGAGCGACCGCGCGCTGCCCGGCGACCGGTTCCTGTTGTGCTGCGACGGGCTGAACAAGACGCTGCCGGAGCCGGAACTCGCCGCCCTGCTGGGCGCCGGGGGCACGCCGGCCGCCTCCCTGGTGGAAGCCGCGCTGCGCCGTCGCGCGACCGACAACGTCACCGCCGTGGTCGTCGAGGCGGTGACGGGGGCGGGACCGTAGCGGCGGTCCGCCCGCCGACGGCGTCCAGGAAAAGAAACCGGGTCCGGAAGAACCCTGGCCAGGAAAGAAATGGACACGGAAAGAAAAGACCGGACCGGGCGAAGCCGCCCGATCCGGTCCGATCATCGATACCGAGAAGCCTGGCGGAAGCTCAGGTCACCTTCGCCAACCCGAGATCGTAGGTGACCGTCTCCGGCGACTCGGTCTCGCCAGCAGCGCCGAGCGGCGTCACCTTCATCTCGACCTTGGTGAAGTTCAGGGAAAGTGATTCGGACGGACGTTCCCCGCCGCTCGACATCGAGTAGCCGCTGATCATCGTGTTGGTCAGCGTGAATGTCAGGAACTTTTCAAGCTTGCCCTTGTCGGTCTTCACGAAGTCGATGATGACGGTCTTGCCCTCGCCCTGCAGCGCCTCGTTGAGGAGCTTGACCGTGGCCTTGTCCTGTTCCTTCGTGCACGTGACCTCGCTGACCGACGGCGCGGACGACTCACGGTCGGCGGCGGCACCGGTCGGCGAGGAAATGCCGCGGCCCACTCCCCACTGGAAGGAGTTCAGCTCGACCCAACCCTCGTGCTCTGCTGCCGTGACGTCGCCTTTGATCGCGAGGCTGTCGTAGTTCATGTAGATCGGCATCCATTCATCTCCTCTGCGGGCCCGGGCCGGGCCTGGTTTCTTTGGCGGTCACCCGATCAGGCATGACCGGTCTCGATTGAAACAGCCACGCGCCGCCCAGCCCAGGCGCGGCACGCTTATCCGGTGGTGGCGTTCGGCTCCGATCAACGTCTCCCTCAGCCGACCGTATAGACGAAAGAGCCCGACGGCTCCACACCGACGGTGAGGCGGCTCACGTTGCCGCCGTCAGCGAGGCGGGCGAGCACCTCGGCGGACAGCTCCGGCAGCACGGTGCGCGAGAGGATGTTCTCGATGTTGCGCGCGCCGGAGGAGCTTTCCGTGCAGCGCGCGGCGATGGTCTCGACCAGTGTGGGATCGTAGTCGAAGTCAGCGCGATATGCCTCGCGCACGCGCCGCCTGATGCGGTCGAGCTGCAGTACCACGATCCTGCGGATGATCTCGTCGGAGAGCGGGAAGTAGGGCACCAGCGTCACGCGGCCGAGGAAGGCGGGCTTGAAGTACTTCATCAGTTCCGGCCGCAGCGCCTCGGCGAGGCCGGCCGCGTCCGGCGCGGTGTCGGGATCGGCGAACAGTTTGGCGATGAGGTCGGTGCCGGCGTTGGACGTCATGATCAGGACGGTATTCTTGAAGTCGATGTCCCGCCCCTCCCCGTCCTTCATGTTGCCCTTGTCGAACACCTGGAAAAACACGTCCTGCACGCCGGGGTGCGCCTTCTCCATCTCGTCGAGCAGCACCACCGAATAGGGACGCCGGCGCACCGCCTCCGTCAGGATACCGCCCTCGCCGTAGCCGACATAGCCCGGGGGCGAGCCCATCAGCAGGCTGACCTTATGTTCCTCCTTGAACTCGGTCATGTTGATGACCGTCATGTTTTGTTCGCCGCCATAAAGCAGGTCGGCGAGTGCCAGCGCGGTCTCGGTCTTGCCGGTGCCCGAGGTGCCGACCATGAGGAACACGCCGATCGGCTTGCGCGGATCCGTGAGCTTGGCGCGGCTGGTGCGGATCGCCTGCGCCACGGCCTCCAGTGCCTGCC
>JAJYFW010000377.1 GCA_021785335.1 Pseudomonadota bacterium | reverse complement strand
CTCCATTGGGCCTTCGAGGCACACGAAGCTGTCGGTGATGTCGGAATGATAGTGCCAGGGCACGCACTGCCCGGCCGCCAGGGTCAGGACAGAGGCGCGCATGTCCGCCCCCTCCATCACCCGATCGTAGCCGGCGATCTCCAGCCGGATGCCGCGTGCGCCTTCCTGCATGTCGCTCCCCCGCGCCTGTTCCGAACGGCTCGGGATAGCACGGACCAGCAGGCTTGGGACCGGCCCGCCGCGCCGGCGCTTCCCACCGGGATCGCCGCCGCCCCCTCATCCCACCCGCGACAGCGCCGCGCGCAGGAAGCCCCGCGCGTACGCCAGCCGCCACCGGCACGTCAGCAGGCGCGGACTGGCCCGTGGCAGCAGCGCCGCCGGGGCGAACAGCGCGGCCACCGCCAGCCGGCGCGGCAGTTCGCGCCACACCAGGGCCGGGCGGCCGAGCAGGCGGCGCGTCCGCACCGCGGAAATTCCCTGCCAGTAGAGGCGCGCCAGCAGCCACCCCGGCGTCAGCCGCGCGGCGGGGATGTGGTGGTGCACCACGATCCGGGAGTCGAATCTTGCCGAGTGTCCGGCGTCCTGCAGGCGCCAGGCGAGCTGGACTTCCTCATCGGACAGCAGCGCCGTCCCGCGCCGGCCGATGGCGGCGCAGAAGCCGCCTGCCGCGCGCAGCGTGGCGACGTGCACGACCAGGTTCGCGCCGCAGGGCTCCAGCCGCGACGGCAGATCCGGGCTGCGGTATTCGCCCTGCCCCTCGGTCTCGACGATCGACAGCACGCCGCGCAACGAGACCGGCCACCAGGGCGGTAACGGCACCTCCCACCGCGGCAGTACCCGCCCGCCGAGCAGCGCCGGCGGACGGCTCGCCGCCAGCGCCGCCAGTACCTGTTCCAGCCAATCCGGCGCGGGCACCGCATCGTCGTCCAGATAGGCGATGTAGGGCGCGCCGGCCTCCGCCGCGCCGAGATTGCGGGCGAGGCTGAGACCGGGCTGTTCCAGCCGCAACAGCCGCGCCCGGGCATACCCGGCCACAAGTTGCCGCAACGGCGCGGCGGCCGCCGGCCCGGAGGCGCTATCGATCACCAGCACCTCGAACCGGTCAGCCGGGACCGTCTGGGCCCGCAGCCCATCGAGGCAGCCGCGCACGTCGTCAGGCCGGTTGTGCGAGCAGATGCAGACGGTGACTGCCGCGGCGTGCATGGCAGGAGCGATAGTGCCGAGGCGTTGCCGAATGGTTAGCGGCGGGAGCAGGGAGCCGCGTCAGTGGATACCGATGATCACACCGAAGCCGGGACCGAAGACCACCGGAGGCGGGTAATAGCCGGGGTAGCCGCCATAGGGCGCGCCGTAACCCGGACCATAGACGACCGGCGGGCGACGGTAGTGGCCGCCGTGCCAGCGCTGGTTCCAGCCATTCTGCTGGCCGCCGTGCCAGCGCTGGTTCCAGCCATTCTGCTGGCCACGGGGGTAACCGCGATAATGACCCCGATCCTCCGCGTGCGCGCCGACGGCACCGGCGAGCGCGCCAATGGCGAGCATCGCCAGGATCGCGACGCCTGCCGCGACACGCGCCGACCGGCGCCGCTGCGGTTTGGTATCGTTGATCGAGGACATGACCGACCTCCTGTTATGGGCATGATGCCGCCTCGCGCACCGCGACCGTTCATCCGGACCGTGCGCGCGCGGCGTGGACAGGGCCGAAAGGATTACCGCCGCCGCTCTAAAGTCCGATCCCAGCGACGCCGACGTACCGACTTTCGATGCAAGCCGATGCTAGCGATGCGCGCGGGCGTGCCTGGGCCGCCCGAAGTTGTTGAACACCGCATCGGCATTCTTCTTCTGGGCATCGGACATCGAGTCGTAGAGCTTGGTGAAGGCCGGCACGAGCTTATTCAGCCCATCCACCCGCGCCTGCGCGAAGTCCTGATAGGTATCCAGGTCCTGGAGCGCGGTCATGCTTCCCTTCACCTGCGCGCGCTTCGCCGTGATGAGCCTTTCCATGTTGGCGGCATTGTCGCGCATCACCTGCGCCACGGCTTGCCAATCCGCCTCCTGCGCCGGCGTGATCTTCAGATCCGCACGCAGAACGGCGATTCTATGCTCCACCGTCTCCGGCTTGAATTTCGCGGCTCTCCGCGCGTCGGCGGTCTTGGCGGGGCCATTCTGCGCCAGCTGAACAGGCGCGCCGACGGCCGGATTGGCGTGCGCCGCGGCCAATGGACCAGCGAGAAAAGTCGTGCCCAGCAGCGCCGCGATCGCGAACCGACGCGCCAAGGGGAAGGAGAGCTTGGGAGATGACATCGAAGATGTCCTTTCTGGTGTTTCGCCAAGACGTGGCACTGTGGGTGGCGCAGCGAGTCGGGCACCGGAAGCCGGGCCGGTTGCACGCGCGGACGCCGATCGGGCCACAACGATCGGCGGGACGTTGGAATCGTGGCGCCGCTCGGCAGCCGGCTCGAAGCGCGGACCAGTCTCGGACTGTATCGCGTTCCGGCCTGTCGGAGACGCCATTGCGGACCTCTCGCGGAAATTTGTCCGCGGCCGCAGCGCGAACTCGCCGTCCGCACGCATCCACGCCCGGGCGGAGAAGCCGCGGGCAATCGCCTACCGCGTGACGCTCGTGGTGGTCTGCTCGCGAGTCGTGACCACTGCCGGCGGCGGAACGGTTGTCGTCTTTGTCACGCTGTCGGACGCCACGCCGTTGCTGTTGCCATAGGTCGTCCTGGTGGCATCAGTGCGGGTTCCGTCGGCGGCGACCGAGTGCTTGGTGGTCGTCGTGCTCAAGGTGCCCGGCGGCGGCGGAACCAGCGTCGGAACGGTGGTCGTGGTGGTCTGCGACGTCGTCGTCTGCGCCACCGCGACGCCCGTCATCACCTCGCGCGCGGCGCCGGCGTCCACCTCCGCCACGCCGCCCGGCCGCTCGGGCGATCTGGGCCAGATCGGCAAGCGCCGGCCAGATCTGGCTGCGTCCGGGCCGGTCGAGGACGAGCAGTTGCTCGGTATGGAACTTCCATTCCGGGCGCGGGTCCATGAAGCGGCCGCGTAAGCCGTGCACCAGAGCCTCGTAAAGAAAGCGGCGGCGCTCACGATAAGCGGCTGGGTTCGCCAGCCAGTCTTCCACCAGCAGGCGCGTGGCGACCGTTCCGTGGATCCAGGCGCGCATGGCCACGTACATGGCGGGCGTTTGCAGGTATTCGGAGTAGTCCCAGCGCCCGTGGCTGGAGAGGGCGGACCTCACCCCCGGCCCCTCTCCGACGCGGAGAGGGGAGACGAGGGGGCGGGTAGCATCGGCGACCGTCGTCGTAGCCCCCTCTCCGTGCCGGAGAGGGGGTTGGGGGTGAGGTCCGCACACGGCTCCGAACAGAGTGGCGATGCCGTGATCAGC